>NZ_CAXTHO010000073.1:0-14450 GCF_964244015.1 uncultured Amnibacterium sp.
CGCTGATGCTCACCCGCATCGCCGACCGCATGGAGGCGAACCTCGAGGCGATCGCCGTCGCCGAGTCGTGGGAGAACGGCAAGCCGGTCCGCGAGACCCTCGCGGCCGACATCCCGCTCGCGATCGACCACTTCCGCTACTTCGCCGGCGCGCTGCGCGCCCAGGAGGGCGGGGTGTCCGAGATCGACCACGACACCATCGCGTACCACTTCCACGAGCCGCTCGGCGTGGTCGGCCAGATCATCCCCTGGAACTTCCCGATCCTGATGGCGACGTGGAAGCTCGCACCGGCGCTGGCCGCGGGCAACTGCGTCGTGCTGAAGCCGGCGGAGCAGACACCCGCGTCGATCCTGCTGCTGCTCGACCTGATCAAGGATCTGATCCCGGCCGGTGTGCTGAACGTGGTCAACGGATTCGGCTTCGAGGCCGGTGCGCCGCTGGCCTCCCACCCGCGCATCCGCAAGATCGCGTTCACCGGCGAGACGACGACCGGCCGCCTGATCATGCAGTACGCCAGCGAGAACCTGATTCCGGTCACGCTCGAGCTCGGCGGCAAGAGCCCCAACGTGTTCTTCGAAGACGTCGCCCGCGAGAAGGACGACTTCTACGAGAAGGCGCAGGAGGGGTTCTCGTTCTTCGCCCTCAACCAGGGCGAGGTCTGCACCTGCCCCTCCCGGGCCCTCGTCGCCAGGTCGATCTACGACGGGTTCGTCGGCGACGGTGTGGAGCGGGTCAGGGGCATCAAGCAGGGCAACCCGCTCGATGTCTCCACCCAGATCGGCGCGCAGGCGTCGAACGACCAGCTCGAGAAGATCCTGAGCTACATGGACATCGGGAAGCAGGGCGGCGCGAAGCTGCTGATCGGTGGCGAGCGTGCGGAGCTGCCCGGTGACCTCGCCGGCGGCTACTACGTGCAGCCGACGATCTTCGAGGGCACCAACGACATGCGGATCTTCCAGGAGGAGATCTTCGGCCCGGTGCTCGCGCTGACGTCCTTCGACGGGTTCGACGAGGCGATCTCCATCGCGAACGACACCCTCTACGGGCTCGGCGCGGGCGTGTGGAGCCGCGACGGCTCGCAGCTCTATCGGGCCGGGCGGGCGATCGAGGCCGGCCGCGTGTGGTGCAACACGTACCACCAGTACCCGGCGCACGCTGCGTTCGGCGGCTACAAGCAGTCGGGCATCGGCCGCGAGAACCACAAGATGATGCTCGACCACTACCAGCAGACGAAGAACCTCCTCGTCTCCTACGCGGAAGGCCCGATGGGCTTCTTCTGATCCCGCATCACCCGACCGGCCGCCGCGCGGTGCATCGTCTCGCGCGGCGGCCCTCCCTCCACCCGAGGAGCCAGATGGCCGCATCGAAGATCGACGTCACGCCCGCCGCTGCGGAGATGCTGCGCGGTCTGGCCGCGAAGCACGGGGCGCTGATGTTCCACCAGTCCGGCGGCTGCTGCGACGGCTCGAGCCCCATGTGCTACCCGGTCGGCATGTTCCGCACCGGCGCCTCCGACGTGCACCTCGGCGACCTCGACGTCGCGGGGATCGACCCGGTCGCCGTCTACATGTCCGCCTCCCAGTACGAGCTGTGGAAGTTCACCCACATCACGATCGACCTGGTCGACGGCCGCGGCAGCGGCTTCTCCGTCGAGGCGCCGGAGGGCAAGCGCTTCCTGATCCGCAGCCGCATGCTGACCGACGCGGAGGTGTCCGAGCTCGGCATCGAACCGCGCTTCACCCTCGCCCCGCGCCCCCTCCTCCGCTGATCGCGCCGCCTCTCCTCCGCTAACGGGGCCCTCCGCTGCAAATGCGACGGTGCGCACCGTCAGAACTGCAGCGGACGGCCCCGTTAGGCCGGTGTGCGACGAGGGCGGAGCCGTGGCCGCGCATGTCGAGCAGCCTCGATGTACGCCTGGATCAGGGTCCGGGGTCGGGTCGGACGCACGCCGAGCGTGGTGAGCACCGTGCGCAGAGCCGTTGTGCTCCCCGATTGGATCCACCCGATTCGCGCCAGCGATCGCAACCCGAGGCGGACCTCGTCCTCACGTCGCTTCTCCCTGATGACCGCAGCTGCGGCCCCGTCCGGAGCCATCTGAGCGTCGCGGTACTTCTGGTCGCCGTCCACCTCCACGCCGACGTGCACGGATCGGTACAGCCCGTCGAGGAAGACCTCGCCGTCACGGATGACGACTCGATGCTGCAACTCGGGCACCTCGAGCCCCAGTCGCATCGACGTGACGCGGAAGCGCGACTCCGCGGCCGACTCGGCTCCGGGGTGGGCGAATGCGACGACGTCGCCGATCCGCCGGGACGCCCGGCGCGGCCCGGCCAGCTGGACCGCGGCCTCGAGCTGCTCACGCGGTGCCCCCGCCAGCAAGGCAGCATCGGCGGCCATCACGCCCTCCTCGAACGGCGACGCGCCCGCGATGTCGACGACGGTCCTCCCGAGCCCGGTGATCAGGAGGCCGTGCGCTTCGAACGCCTCGCCGTCATCGACCAGGAAGTGATGCGTGACGACGCCGTCGCGATGCCGGTCGTCGTCCTCCGGCACGGTGATGTGCACCTTCGCCAACCGGAACCGAAGCACCGGGAGCCCGTGGAGGACGCCGGCCGACCAGTGCGAGACCAGGACCGGGCCGTACGACACCGCGCTGATCGCCCGCACGCGAACGATGTGCTGCTCCTCGGGCGTCAACGTCGCGAATCCGCCCCGCTCGACGTACGCGCCGGGACAGAGGCGGATCAGCAGGCCGCGCTCGACGTCCCGGCTGATCGCCGCCCGCTCCGTCGAGGTCCGGGATCCGCGGACGACGGTGATGATCTCGAGCTTCCATGGATCCACGGCGATGAGGGTGAGGTTCTGCACGCCGGTGATCGTGGTCCACTCCACGGGCCGACGCACGACCTCGCCCTGTGGAGGAGTCGATTCGCGGGGGTGCCCCGCTCCCCCGCGCACCTGCTAGCGGGGCCCACCGCTGCTCATCCAACGGTGCGCTCCGTGGTTTTAGCAGCGGTGGGCCCCGCTAGCGGAGGTCAGGCGGTGCGGGGGAGGTTCGCGTAGAGGCCGCGGGCTCGAAACGCGTTCTCGTTGATCGTGATGCCGGCCATCCCGGGCATCTTCGCGATCGCCTCGTCCATCTTCCTGACGTCCTTGAGGCCCTCCTGGCCGTCGAAGAGGTAGCCCATGACGAACCGGACCTCCTCGTCGGGTTCGATGGTCGAGCCGACCGGGCCCCAGACCTTCGACAGCGCGAACCGCGTGAACTTGCGGGCTATCACGCTCTCCTCGAGCCGCTTCACCGCTTGCGTCGTGTAGAACGCGATGTGCCGGCTCTCCTGCGCCGCGATCCGCTGCAGCAGCGGCGCGAGGGCGGGGTGCGGCTCGAGCTTCGCGAGGCGGCGGTACGCCGCGGCGGCACCGCGCTCGTTGACGCTCCCCCACGACATGTGCGTGGCGACGAAGTCCTTACCGACGATGTTCCCGTAGAGCGACTGCTTGATCGGGTCGATGCGGTCGCGCCAGCCGAGCTTGATGCGCTTCGCCTTCAGCTGGTCGTACTCGACGGTGACGCCGTGGACCTTGAGGACCGCGGCGAGCGCCTCACCGTGCC
The DNA here is from genome assembly GCF_964244015.1 of uncultured Amnibacterium sp. Lineage (NCBI taxonomy): Bacteria > Bacillati > Actinomycetota > Actinomycetes > Micrococcales > Microbacteriaceae > Amnibacterium > uncultured Amnibacterium sp. The sequence goes on from NZ_CAXTHO010000073.1 coordinate 3,614, forward strand.
AGTACTCCTCCCGGTTCCACATCGTCATGAACGTGGAGACCTCGCCGTCACCGTGGGATGGCGTGACGAGCATGTCCCGCAGGTAGCAGACGGTGTGATATTCCACGTCGCACATATACCGCAGCGCGCGGAGGGAGGCCTCGGGCAGCGGGTCGGTCCGGAACGCGTCCAGGTCGATGTCGCCCCAGGTGACGGCCGTGCTGGTCTCGGCGAAGGTGTCGATGTCGAAAGCCATGGTCGTGCGCTAGCGCGCCGCGTCCTTCCGGTCGGGAGAGGCTGCCGCGCGCCGGGTCAGCGCGCCGCGAAGAGGGAGCCGGAGCGGGCGCCTACCCGGGGTGCGGACGGCGCGACGGACCAGCTGGAGCCCGGCGAGGCCCGGGAGCAGGTCGACCTTGGAATCGACTGCCGCGGCCCACGTGCGGTCCGGCCCGAAGAGGGTGTGCAGCGCACGCGCCGTGGCGACGGCGGGCTCGTGGTCCGCGCCGATCGGCCAGGTGCGCATCGCCAGGCGCCGGCGTGCGAGCACCCGGGCGGCCCTGGAGTGCGACAGCGCCTCGGTCGCGGACTCGGCGAAGAACCGTCCCTGCCGGGCGATGCCCTCGCGGATCCGGTCCAGGTCCGCGGCGACTGCGGCGGGCGCCAGGTGCTGGGCGCGCTCGAGCATCGCGTCCACGATCCAGCCGTCGACGAGCCGCTCGGTCATCTGCACGCCCGTGAGGGCGCGACCGTAGAGGTTCGCGACGATCGCCTCGCGCAACGGGCCGAAGCGGTCGCGGATCTTCACCGCGATGCCGCGGCGGATCGCCGGCATCGGTCCGGCACCCGCGATCGCGGTGAGTGCATCGCCGAACCAGTGCAGCTCGTAGGCCCAGGTGGACAGGAACGCGGTGATCCGCGCGTCCTTGTGGGTCGCCGTGACCAGCACGTGGGACAGCCAGGAGCCGGTGCCCTGGGCCCGGCGCTGCAGGTAGCGCAGCGTCTCCGCGAGGTCGGCGGGCAGCGCGGCGCCGAGACCGGTCAAGGTCTCTCGCATCGGTCCGAACGGCTGCCGCACGTACGCGGAGACGTCGAAGGGGGCGGGGCTGCTCATCGTTCGCAGACTATCCGTTCCTGTGGGTTCTCCGGGGCTCAGCCGACACCCCAGACGTGGGCCCGCGCGCCGACCGCGTGGACAGGAGGTTCGGAGCGATCGGCGGACCCGATCGGTGCCGCGGAACCGACGCTCCGTTTTGTAGGACGGTCGTTCCTACAAAACGGAGAGTGGAGGTGCTCACGGGGTGGGCGGGGTCCAGTCGCGGCGGCGCAGCTTGCCCGCGTCGTCGCGGAGCGGCTCGCGGACCACCTCCAGCGAATCGATGCGCTTCTCCGGATCGAGCCGCTCGTTCGCCCACCGCTGCAGCTCGTCCGCGTCGGTCGCCGACGACGCCACGTCGGCGACGGCGTGGATGCGATGCCCGAGGTCCTCGTCGGGCACGCCGACCGCTGCGGCTGATCGCACGGCAGGATGCGACTCGAGCGTCCGGTCGTCCGGCGAGCGGCCCGACGACGCCGTCCGGAACAGCCCGGGCTCCGGCCGCGCGACATGAAGTCCGGCTCGTCCGCGAATCCGGGCGTGATCGGATGTTCCGGGCGCGTTCGGACGCCCGCATCGTCCGATCTCGCCCGTCGTGTCGAACCGGCCGGCAGCACGGGCGCAATCGGCGGGCTGCTGGTCTAGCTGCTGGGACCGATCCACGCGCTCCAGCAGATCGCACTGTCCTCGGTGGAGGAGGGTCAGGCGAGCAGCTCGCGGACGTCCGAGGCCGTCAGCGAGGAGGTGGTCTCCGCGCCGTTGCCGTCCATGACCGCGTCGAAGAGCGCGCGCTTGGACTCCTTCAGCGCCATCACCTTCTCCTCGATCGTGTCCTTCGCGACCAGGCGGTAGACCATCACCTGGCGCGTCTGGCCGATGCGGTGCGCGCGGTCGACCGCCTGCGCCTCCGCCGCCGGGTTCCACCAGGGGTCGAGCAGGATGCAGTAGTCCGCCTCGGCGAGGTTCAGCCCGAAGCCGCCCGCCTTCAGCGAGATCAGGAACACGTCGGCCTCGCCCGAGCGGAAGCGGTCGATCGCGTCGCCACGCCGCCGCGTGGACCCGTCGAGGTAGGCGTAGCCGATGCCGGCCGTGTCGAGCCGGTCCTTCACCCGGCCCAGCAACCGCGTGAACTGGCTGAAGACGAGCACGCGGTGGTGCTCCTCCAGCGCGTTCGCCAGCAGCTCGTCGAACAGGTCGAGCTTCGCCGACGGCACGCCCTCGTTGGCGGCGTCCACGAGCGCCGCATCGAGCGCGACCTGGCGCAGGGTCGTCAGGGCCCGGAAGATGGTGAACCGGTTGCGGTCGAACTCGCCGATCAGGCCGAGCACGCGCTGCCGCTCGCGGTTCAGGTGCCGGTCGTAGACGGCGCGCTGCTTCCTGCCGAGCTCGACCTCGATGACCTGCTCGGTCTTCGGCGGCAGGTCGGAGGCGACGAGCTCCTTCGTCCTGCGCAGCAGGAGCGGCCGGATCCGGCGCTGCAGCTGGACGAGGCGCTCCCGGTCCCCCTCCTTCTCGATCGGCTTCGCGTAGTGCTCCTGGAAGCCGGACGGCGACGGGAACAGGCCGGGCGCGGCGATCGACAGGATCGACCACAGCTCCATCAGGTCGTTCTCGAGCGGTGTGCCGGTGATCGCGAGGCGGAACGGCACCTCGATCGCGCGGATCCGCTGATAGGTCGTGGAGTGCCGGTTCTTCGCGAACTGCGCCTCGTCGAGCAGCATCCCCGCCCAGGTGATCCCGCCGTACGAGGCGGTGTCGAGCCGGAGCAGGGCGTAGGAGGTCACGACGATGTCCGCATCGTCGACGGTGTCGGGCAGCGGCGTCCTGCTCTTCCGCACGGTCTCGGTGATGCCGACGACCTTCAGGTGCGGCAGGAACCGGTTCGTCTCCGCGATCCAGTTCGGCACGACGGACGTCGGCGCGACGACGAGGAAGCGCGGGCGCTCCTCGCCCCTCGCCTCCGCCAGATCGATGGCCCTGCCGATCATCGCGAGGGACTGGACGGTCTTGCCGAGGCCCATGTCGTCGGCGAGCACGCCGCCGAGCTTGTTGTCGTAGAGGAAGGAGAGCCAGTCGTAGCCCTCCTGCTGGTACGGCCGGAGGTCGGCGAGGAAGCCGTTCGGAAGCGGCTGCGGCTCCACGTGGCCGTCGGCCGCGAAGCCGTCGGTCAGCTCGACTGCGCGGCGCCACGCCTCCGCCTGCCTGGCGACGGTCCCGAGCGCGACGAGGTCCTCCCAGAGCGAGCCCTGGAAGCGCGAGATGCGCAGCGGCGCCCTGGGGTCGTCGGTCAGCTCGCGGGCCTCGGCGATCAGTGCCCGGAGGTGCTCGAACACCGGATCGTCGAGGGGGAACCAGACCCCGCCGGGCAGCACCATCGCGTCGTCGCCGCGGGCGAGTGCGAGGAACACTTCGGCGAGCGGTGCGACCTCGCCACCGACCCGCACCTCGATGTCGAGGTCGAACCAGTCGCGGCTGCCCTCGATGGCCCTGGTCCCGATCGCGACGACGGGCGTCGCCTCGGCCGCGCGGTACTCGACCGGCTCGCCGCTCTCGAGCACGCTGACACCGGGCACCGCCCGGATCGCCGGCAGCAGCTCCTGCCCGAAGGCGACGGCGGCCATGCCGTGCACGGCGAACGTCTCGCGGAGCTCCCCGTGGGTGCCGATCAGCTCGGGCGTGCGCACGCTGTCGAGCCCCGCGGTGCGCAGCGCGGTGACGATGCGGCGCTCCTGCAGCGGGTCGCGGATCGCGTCCTCCTCGCCGCCGAGCGTGAGCGGGGTCGCGTCGCCCGGCAGCGTGTACCGCCAGGACCAGCGCCCGGCGGCCCCACCCGAACCGTGCTCGACCGTCAGCTCGAGCAGCGCGTCCGGCCGCGACGGCGGCGAGAAGCTGCCGTCCCGGCTGACGATCGGCAGCACGCTCGCGAGGCGGCGGTAGTGATGGGCGAGGAAGTCGGGCTCCTCCTCCTCCGGCACCTCGATCGGATCCGGGAGGCGGAGGAAGGCGTGCGCGGCGGTCTGCAGGGGCTCGGCGAACGGGGCGAGCGCGATCTCGGCATCGGCGAGCGTCTCGCCCTGCTCCCAGGTCGCGACGCCGATGCCGGGGTCGCCGATCAGCGCGAACGGCGGCGCGAGCGCGGCGCCGGTCGCGGGATCGCCGTGCACGAGCAGCGGGGCGAGGGACAGCCCGGTCGCGGTGCGGACGAGGTCGGCGGCGGGCGTGACCGGATCGGCGCTGATCGACAGCGGGGTCTGCGTCTTCCCACCGGTGACGAGCCCGATGCCGTGCTCCTCCGCCTCCTTCAGCAGCGGCCAGAGCGCGGTGGTCCTGGCGCCGCCGAGCTGCAGCCAGGTGTCCTGGGTCAGGGACGACGGGCCGGCGGTGAGGAGGCGGTGCACCTCGCGGAGGATCCGCGTCTGCGCATCGTCGTACTCGTGCACGGACCACTCGTTCGTGACGGTGCGCCAGGAGACGCCGGTGCGCCGCCAGCGGCCGTTGGACCCGAGCACCACTGGGCGGACACCGACCACGGCCGGGCGCTCGCGCGGGGCGGTGCGGCGGGAGCCGGTCCAGGGCTGCTCCGACTGCTGCAGCTCGAAGACCAGCCCGAGGATCGCGGAGGACTCGTCCGTGTCGAGCCCGTCGAGGATCGGGTCGAGCGTCCGCCGCCACAGGGCGTCCGCGACCGTCGGGGCGGGTGCCGACGGTGCGCCGCGCCTGCCCTCGAGCAGCACCGCGCCGACGTGCTTGCAGTCGGAGCCGACCGGGCAGTCGCAGCGCCCGGAGATCGGCACGGGTCCGTCGGGCGTGGGGCGGAGGCGGACCCGCGCGGAGTAGCGGGCGTGCTCGGACCCGCGGACCCGTCCGGTCAGCGTCGTCTTGTCGGTGCTCCAGCGCACGTCGGAGACGCGGCCCTCGCGCTGGTACTGGTCCGCGCGGGCGAACCCGGCGGGGCCGGTGATGCGCGCGACATCGAGATCCGAGTACATGTCCACGACCCCTCCCCGATTCGGCGAACCCTCGATTTTAGGCGCCATCGGAGGCCGTCGCGTTCCGCGACGTCGGCGTGGGGGTGCTCGGCGCACTCAGGCGGCGGCGAGCACGCCCTGCGGCAGGTGCGCCGCGAGCAGCTCGAGCGTGCGCTCCCTGGCGGGTGCGCGATCGATCGGATCCGCGGCGGAGGCGCCCGCGGACGGGCTGACCATCACCTCGTCCACGTCGTAGCGGTCGGCGAACGCGGCCAGGCGCTCGGCGACCTCGCCCGACTCCCCGATGAACCAGCGGGCGCGCATCGCCTCGATGAGGTCGTGCTGCGCCTGGGTGACGTGGGCCGCCTGCGCGGCCTCGACGGTGTCCAGCGCGGTCAGCGGCGTGCCCGTGCGGAGCCTGGCCATGTGCTGCAGCTGCGGGAGGGCGAGCCGCACGGCCTCGTCGGCGGACGGAGCGGCGACGACGTTCGCGGTCAGCAGGGCGCGGGGTGCGGACAGGTGCTCGGACGCCTCGAAGCTGGAGCGGTACAGGCCGAGCGAGCGCTCCGTGCCCTCGCCGGAGAAGTGGTGGGCGAACACGTAGGGCAGGCCGAGCCGTCCGGCGAGCTGCGCGGAGTAGTCGGAGGAGCCGAGCAGCCACAGCTCCGGCGTCCCGGCCGCGTTCGGCGTCGCTCTGACCGCGTACTCCTCGCCCGACGAGAGGCGCAGCCCGGCGCCCTGGGGGCTGAGCAGCGCCTCGATGTCGCGGATGTGGTTCGGGAACGCGTCGACGTCGCTGGTGTGACCGCTCGACCGCAGCAGCGCCGTGATGACGGGATCGGAGCCGGGCGCGCGGCCGATGCCGAGATCGATGCGCCCGGGCGCTGCGGCCTCGAGCACGGCGAACTGCTCCGCGACGACGAACGGCGCGTGGTTCGGCAGCATCACGCCGCCCGAGCCGAGCCGGATCCTGCGCGTGCGGCCGGCCAGCACGCCGAGCAGCACGGGCGGATTCGTGGAGGCGACCGAGGGCATGTTGTGATGCTCGGCGACCCAGAAGCGGTGCAGCCCGAGCTCGTCCGCCCGCTCGGCGAGTGCGATCGACGCGGCGACGGCGTCCGCGGAGGTCTGGCCCGCGCGAACGGGGACGAGGTCGAGCACCGACAGGGTGAGTTGCGGCATGGAGGTGGCAACCGGCCGCCGGACGATCGCATTCCTCGCGGCGGGCAGAATCGGGCGATGCGCACCTTCCCGATCTCCTCCATCCCGCGGACCCGCGAGGCGGTCCGACACGAGCTGCGACGCCGCCGGGTGACGGTGATCGGGCGGCAGCAGCTGCCGGCGCCGCTGCTGCGGATCACGCTCGGCGGGGAGGATCTGGCCGGGTTCACGAGCCTCGGTCCGGAGGACCACGTGAAGCTGTTCTTCACCGGTCCCGACGGTGTGGTCGGCCGCGACTACACGCCGAGCGAGTTCCGCCCGCTCGGGGCGTCGAGCGGCCCCGAGCTGGACATCGACTTCGTCGTGCACGGCACCGACGGGCCCGCGACCGCGTGGGCGTCGACCGCGGCGGAGGGCGACGAGATCGAGTTCGGCGGCCCCCGGGGGTCGAAGCTCGCCCCCTCCGGCTTCCGCAACGCGGTGCTGATCGCGGACCCGTCGGGGCTGCCGGCGCTGCGGCGCTGGATCCGCGCGTTCGACGGCGAGCCCTCCACGCGGGTCCTGCTGTTCGGCGGCGCGACACCCGACTACCTGGACGAGACCGAGGCGGGCGCCGCGATCGTGCAGGTGCTGGAGGCGGGGCACGACCTGCTGGAGACCGTGCAGGCGCAGGACATCGACCAGGACACCTTCGTCTGGGCCGCCGGCGAGTCGGCCGCGCTCGTCCCGGTCCGCCGGCACCTGAAGGCCCTCGGCCTGCCGAAGCCGAACCTCTCCCTGCACGGCTACTGGAAGCGCGGCGAGGCGGGCCTCGACCACCACGCCCCCCTGGATCCCTCCGACCCGGACTGAGCGGATCGGTGTTCACGGATCAGGGGATCCGGGGCGCTCCGCGCCACCGGATCCCCTGATCCGTGAACACCCCTCGACCGGCGGAGACCTAGCGGACGGAGGAGGGGCGGTCGTCGTTCGGGTCGCGGCGCTCGAGCGCGCGGATCGCGATGAGCAGTGCCGCGACGCCCAGCGCGGCCCGCACCAGGACGAAGGCGAACACGGCCAGGGCCGCCGTCTCGCTCCCGATGGCGAGGAGGATCCCCCCGAACGCCGCGATCGCCGCGTCGCCCACGAACGCGGCCTTGATCCAGAACAGCAGCCGCGAGGCGGGCGTCACCGCGGCGCCGGTCAGAACCCGCTGGGGGCGTGCGGCACGTAGGCGTCCTCGAGCGCGTCGAGCTCGTCCTCCGTCAGCTCCAGCGCCTCCGCCGCGATCGCGTCCTCGAGGTGCTGCGCCTTCGTCGCGCCCACGATCGGCGCCGTGACGGCGGGCTGCGCCAGCACCCAGGCGAGCGCGACCTGCGCGCGGGAGACGCCGCGGTCCGCAGCGACCCGGGCGACCGCCTCCACGATCCCCCTGTCCTGCTCGGGCTTGAAGAGGGTCTTGCCGAACTCGTCGGTCTCGCTGCGCGCGGTCGCGTCGTCCCAGTCGCGGGTCAGCTTGCCGCGGGCGAGCGGCGACCACGGGATCACGCCGACGCCGCTGCTCTGGCAGTAGGGGTGCATCTCCCGCTCCTCCTCGCGCTGCAGCAGCGAGTACTGGTCCTGCATCGACACGAAGCGGGTGAGTCCCTCGATGTCCGCCGTGTGCTGCATCTCCGCGAACTGCCACGTCCACATCGAGGAGGCGCCGATGTACCGGGCCTTGCCGGCCTTCACGACGTCGTGCAGGGCGGCCATCGTCTCGGCGATCGGGACCTCCGGGTCGAACCGGTGGATCTGGTACAGGTCGACGTAGTCGGTCCCGAGGCGCTGCAGGGAGGCGTCGATCTGCGTCATGATCGCGCCGCGCGACAGCCCGGACCCGTTGGGGCCGGGGCCCATCCGGCCGTGCACCTTCGTCGCGAGCACGACCTCGTCCCGCTTCGCGAACTCGTGCAGCAGCGCTCCGGTGATCTCCTCGCTCGTGCCGTCGGAGTACACGTTGGCCGTGTCGAAGGTGGTGATCCCGGCCTCGATCGCCCGGCGGAAGAAGGGCCGCGCGTCGTCCAGCGGCATGCTCCAGGGGTGACCGCCGCGGTCCGGCGTCCCGTAGCTCATGCAGCCGAGGATGACGCGGCTGACAGCGAGACCGGCATCGCCGAGTCGGATGGTGTCCATGCGTCGATCCTCCGCCTGCGGGCCTGAACGCCGGGCCGCTGGTGAGCAGGTCAGCGGGTGTCGCCCATCCGCAGGTCGACCCGCCAGCCGTCCTTCGTGCGCACCACCTCGACCGGGATGCGGGGCTTCCTGCCCGCGAGGTCCAGGCGGCTGAGGGCCTCGTTGACCGGGCCCTCGAGCCCGCGCGGCACGCGGCCGACCGGGCCGACGATCCGGCCGTTCGCGAACAGGCGCACCACGATCGGCGCGTCCGTGCGCTCCTCCTCGTCCGTGCGGCGGGCGATCGCGGTCTCGACCCCGGCGGCCTGCGCGATGCCGCTCAGCACCTCCTGGTGCGGATCGCTGCCGGCGAGCCGGATCGTCACGTTCTTGCTCGACGGCATCAGGTCGAACTTGTAGTCGCCCAGCGACCCGCGTCCCTGGTCGCCCTTCGGGAAGTCGGGGTCTCCGCCACCGCGTCGGAACAGCACCGCACCATTCTGGCGCGAGTACCGCTCTTATGGGATTCTCAGCCAGAAAGGGGGCGCGGTCGGGGAATGAACGGGGGCATGTTCTACGTTGTGTAGATCATGCAACGCAGGACCCCGAGGATCGCAGAAGAGATCGAGGACGAGTTCGGTACCGTCACCCGGTACCGCCGTCACCCCAACGGACGTGGACTCGTCGCAACGGATGCGTCCGTCGACCCCACCGCGTTCATCGCGCCCACCGTCTACATCGAGTCCGGTGCCCGCGTCGGCCGGGCCGCGAGGATCGCCTCCGGCAGCTGGGTCGACCGGGAGGCCGTCGTCGGCCCGCACGCCGAGATCGGCGCCGCGGTCCATGTCGGTGCCGCCGCGATCGTCGGCGAGGGCGTCCGCGTGGGCAGCCACACGAAGATCGGTGCCCGCGCCTCCATCGGCGCCGGTGCCAGGGTCGCAGCCGACCAGAAGATCGACGACGACGCGGTGCTGCCGCGGCAGAACGCGTTCGGCGCCGCAGCCTGAGTCCGGTACCGACCGTACCGATGAAGGAAGCCCCCTCCGAAGATCGGAGGGGGCTTCCTTCATGGTCGGGGCGACGCGCTCAGCGGCGCAGCCCGAGGCGCTCGATCAACGTCCGGTAGCGCGCGATCTCGACGTCCTGCAGGTATCCGAGCAGCCGCCGGCGCTGGCCGACCAGCAGCAGCAGACCGCGACGGGAGTGATGGTCGTGCTTGTGCACCTTCAGGTGCTCGGTCAGATCCTTGATGCGGGTCGTCAGCATCGCGATCTGGACCTCGGGCGAGCCGGTGTCGCCCTCGTGCGTCGCGTACTCCGCGATGATCGCCTTCTTGACCTCAGCGTCCAACGCCATGGGGAACCCCTCTTCTGCTCGCTGCGCGGTGTCGGACGCGGGATGCGTGCGACGATCTCTGACCGCGGCCGGTTCACGGCGGCCGAGAGTCTAGCAAGCCCCGTGCTCCTCCTCCGCCCGGCCCCGATCCCGACAGCGCCGACCTCGATGGCACTGAGGGGATCCTGAAGACGCATGCCGTGCGCCGGCCCGGTGTCCGCCGTGTCCTCTACGGTCGGATCCGCTGAGAAGGGGAGGTGCGGCATGGCCGTCGTGCTCGACATCGTGCTCGCGCTGGTGCTGCTCGGCTACCTGGTGCAGGGCTACCGCCTCGGCCTGGTGCGCAGCATCGGCGCCATCGTCGGCATCATCGCGGGCGGGATCGCCGCGGCGCTGCTGTCGCCGCTCATCGGCTCGCTGGTGCCGGACGAGACCGGCAAGGTCGTCGCGACGATCGTCGCCGCGGTCGTGCTCGTCATCCTCGGCCACGCCGTCGGGTCCGGCATCGGCGCCGCGATCGGCGGCGTCCTCCGGCGCAGTCCCCTCGGGCCGATCGACCGCCTGCTCGGCGCTGCGGCGCAGCTGATCGTCAGCGCGCTCGCGATCTCGGTCATCGCCTCGCTCGCCGTCTCCCTCGGCGTGCCGTACGTCGCGCAGCCCGTCGCGGCATCCGTGGTCCTGCGCGCGATCGACACCGCCACGCCGGCGCCGGTCGCGAGCGCGCTCGCGCAGCTGCGGTCGACGGTGCTGTCGAGCGGCATCCCGCAGCTCGGCATCTCGCTCGGCACCGGCACCGGTGGCGACACCTCCGTCCCCGGTGTCGCGCAGACGGCCGGGCTGCGCACCGCTGCGGCCTCCGTGCTGAAGATCACCGGCCGCGCCCCGGGATGCAACCAGGAGCAGTCCGGTTCCGGCTTCGTCGTGGCGACGGACCGCGTCCTGACGAACGCCCACGTCGTCGCCGGGGTCACGGAACCGGTGGTGCTCTCCCCCGACGGGCAGGCGCTCACCGGCCGCGTCACCTTCTTCGATCCGCAGCGCGACCTCGCCATCATCGCGGTCCGCGGGTTGCGGGCCGCACCACTGACCGTCGCCGCCTCGCCGGGCGTCGGCGACAGGGGCGTCGTCGCCGGCTACCCGTTCGGCGGCCCCTTCACCGAGGGCGGCG
>NZ_CAXTHO010000074.1:0-14283 GCF_964244015.1 uncultured Amnibacterium sp.
CGGGACGGGACACGGGCGAATTCGGACGTTCCGGGCGTCCGTTGTCGCCCGGAACGTCCGATCCCGCCCGGCGCGCTGCTCGACCGCCGTGCGAGTCCGGGTATCCGGGCGGATTCGGACGAGCGGGGCGGGATCGGACGCCCGGAATGTCCGGAATCGCCCGCAGACGACGGCGGGCGGCGCGGGGTCAGATGACCCAGTGGTGCTCCGTGGCGTCGGTCGAGGAGCGGGGGCGGATCTTGGCCGGGACGCCGATCGCCAGGGAGCCGGCCGGGGCGTCGTGGATGACGACGGCTCCCGCGCCGATCAGGCTGTCGTCGCCGATCCGGATCGCGCCGAGCAGGGTCGCGCCCGCCCCGATGATCACGCGGTCGCCGACCGTCGGATGGCGCTTCTGTCTGCGCCACACGGTGCCGCCCAGGGTGACGCCGTGGAAGATCGTCACGTCGTCGCCGACCTCGGCCGTCTCGCCGATGACGACGCCCGAGCCGTGGTCGATGAAGAACCGCCTGCCGATCGTGGCACCGGGGTGGATCTCCACCCCGGTCCACGACCGCACCAGCTGCGACACGATCCGCGCGGGCAGCCGCCACCCCGCGAGCCAGAGCCGGTGGTGGAGGCGGTACGCCCAGATCGCGTGCAGCCCGGGATAGGTGAGCACGACCTCCGCGGTCGAGCGGGAAGCGGGATCCCGCTGCCGCGCGACCTGGACGTCCTCGATCAGCGTGCTGAGGACGCTCACCCGTCCAGGTCTTCGTACAGCACCGTGGACAGGTACCGCTCGCCGGAGCTGGCGAGGACGACCACGATCGTCTTGCCGGCGTTCTCGGGCCGCTTGGCGAGCTCGAGCGCGGCGAAGGCGGTCGAGCCGGAGGAGATCCCCGCGAGGATCCCCTCATCGGTCCCCAGGCGGCGGGAGGTGGCCACGGACTCGGCGATGTCGACGTCGATCACCTCGTCGATGACGCTCCGGTCGAGGATCGCCGGCACGAAGTTCGGGCCGATGCCCTGGATCTTGTGCGGGCCGGGGTTGCCGCCGTTCAGGATCGGGGACTCCTTCGGCTCGACCGCCACGATCGTCACGCCCGGCTTCTGCTCCTTCAGATACCGGCCGACACCGGTGACCGTGCCGCCGGTGCCCACGCCCGCGACGAAGATGTCGACGCCGCCCTCGGTGTCCGCCCAGATCTCCGGGCCGGTGGTCGCGTAGTGGATCGCCGGGTTCGCCTCGTTCTCGAACTGCTTCGCGAGGACCGCGCCGGGCCGCTCGGCGGCGACCTGCTCGGCGCGCGAGACCGCGCCCTTCATCCCCTCGGCGGGCGGCGTGAGGATCAGCTCGGCGCCGTAGGCGCGGAGCAGCTTGCGGCGCTCCATCGACATCGACTCGGGCATCGTCAGCACGACCTTGTAGCCGCGGGCCGCGCCGACCGCCGCGAGGCCGATGCCGGTGTTGCCGCTCGTGCCCTCCACGATCGTGCCGCCGGGCTGCAACGCGCCGGACTGCTCGGCCGCGTCGACGATCGCGATCGCGAGCCGGTCCTTGACGGACGAGGAGGGGTTGTAGAACTCGAGCTTCGCGTAGACCGTGGCGCCGAGCCCCGCGGTCACACGGTTGAGGCGGACGAGCGGCGTCCGGCCGAACGCCTCGGTGATGGATGAGTACGTGCCTGCCATGACTACTGCCTTCGCAAGGAGATCGGATCTGGACCGCGCGCCAGCCTAGAGCGGCTCCTCCGCGCATTCGTGAGGTGTGACGGACCGCGACGCCCGTCCCTGAACGCCACCTCATCCCGTCGGATGAGTTCCGCAGCAGCACGCATCGCCGTCGGTGCGCGGACGTACTCTCCCTCCTATGCCGCATCGTCTCCTCCGCTGGCTGCCAGCAGTCGTCGCACCCGTCCTCGTCGCCGGGGTCGTCACCGTGCCGCTCGTCGCCGCCGCCGCAGCACCACCCGACCTGCCCGCGAAGTCGGCGCAGCAGGTGCTCGAGCTCGTCGCGAAGGCGGGGTCCATCGAGGGCTTCACCGGCAGGGTGCAGCAGACCTCCGATCTCGGGCTGCCTTCGATCCCCTCGACCGGCGCGGGTACCGACAGCGAGACCGGCTCGGCACTCGACCTCGTCACGGGGACCCACACGGCCACGGTCGAGGTCGCCGGGGCGTCGAAGACGCGCATCGCGGTGCTCGATCCCTCCGCCGAGCGCGACCTGATCCGCGACGGCCGCAGCGTCTGGCTGTGGAACTCGAAGGCGAACACCGCGACCCACCTCGTCGCGACCGGCACCGCTGCACCCGAGGAGCAGGCGACGACCACGACGCCCGCCGAGCTGGCGCAGGAGCTGCTCGCGAAGGTCGACGACTCCACCACGGTGACCGTCGACACGGCGCAGCAGGTCGCCGACCGCGACGCGTACACGCTCGTCCTCACCCCGAACACGGACACGACCACGATCGGCTCGGTGCGGATCGCGGTCGACGCCGTGACCGGCCTCCCCCTCGACGTCCAGGTGCTCGCCCGCGGCGCCTCCACCCCCGCGTTCGAGACCGGCTTCACGCAGCTCTCCTACGCGGTGCCCGCCGCGTCGCGCTTCGCGTTCACGCCGCCCTCGGACGCGAAGGTGACGACGAAGACGCTCGACGCGTCCGATCGGCCGCACGCGGGGCAGACCGGCGCGAAGCCCGCCATCAGCGGGTCCGGGTGGGCCTCGGTCGTCACCGTGCCGTCGAGCGCCGTCCCGTCGGACCTCGCGACGAACGCGACCGTGCAGCGGCTGACCACGGCGGCGGACGGCGGCCGGGTCCTGCACACCGCGCTCGTCAACGTCCTGCTCACGGCCGACGGTCGCGTGCTCGCCGGCGCGGTCCCCGTGTCGAGCCTCGAGTCCGCCGCGGGGTGAGCGCCGGTCCGGTCCATCGGGGTCTGGTCGATCGAGGCCTGGCGATCGAGACGGAGGGGCTCGGCAAGCGGTTCAGAGGCCGCGACGCCGTCGCCGACGTGGCGCTCGCCGTGCCCGTCGGCAGCGTCTTCGGGTTCCTCGGCCCGAACGGATCCGGCAAGACCACGACGATCCGCATGCTGCTCGGCCTCGTGAACCCGACGTCCGGCAGCGCCGCCCTGCTCGGATCGGCGATGCCGGACCGGGCGGAGTCGGTGCTGCCCAGGGTCGGTGCACTCGTGGAGGGGCCGGGGTTCGCCGGCTACCTGTCGGGCGCTGCGAACCTCGCCCGGCTCGACTCCGCCGACCCGGTCGCCGACCCGCGGACCCGGCGCAGGCGGATCGGCGAGGCGCTCGAGCGCGTCGGGCTGTCCGCCGCCGCAGGCAAGCGGGTCAAGGCGTACTCGCTCGGCATGAAGCAGCGCCTCGGCATCGCGAACGCGCTCCTCCGGCCGCGCGACCTGCTCGTGCTCGACGAACCGACCAACGGCCTCGACCCGCAGGGCACCCGCGAGGTCCGCACCCTCGTCAGGGAGCTCGCGGGCGAGGGCACCACGGTCTTCGTATCGAGCCATCTGCTGGCCGAGATCGAGCAGATGTGCACCCACGCCGCGGTGATGCGCACCGGCAGGCTCGTCGCCCAGGGCACCCTCGACGAGCTGCGGGGGGCCGCGGCGGACGACCGCCTCCACCTGCTCACCCCGGACCCGGCGGAGGCGATCGCCACGCTCGCCGCCGTCGGCCTGTCCGCGACCGTGAGCGGGCCCGAGGTGGTCGCACCGCTCGGGGGCCGCCCGGTGGAGGAGGTCGTCCCGCTGCTCGTGACCGCCGGCATCCGCGTCCGCGGCGTCCGCATCGCGGAGGCGAGCCTCGAGGACCGCTTCGTCGCGCTGACCGGCGAGGGGTTCGATGTCGAAGGCTGAACCGGCGCAGGCCGCATCCGCCCGTCACCGCATCGGGCTCTCCCTGCTCGGAACCGAGATCTCGGTGCTGTTCCGGCGGACGCGCACCGGGGCGATGCTGCTCGCGCTCGCCGCGGTACCGGTGCTCGTCGGCGTCGCGATCCGCATCTCCTCCGCCGGCGACTCCGGTCGCGGCCCGTCGTTCCTGACCCAGATCGCCGGGAACGGCCTGTTCGTCGGCGTCGCCTCGCTCGTGCTCGCGATCCCGCTGTTCCTGCCGCTGACGATCGGGGTCGTGGCCGGCGACACGATCGCCGGCGAGGCGTCGCAGGGCACGCTGCGCTACCTGCTCGTCGCACCCGCCGGGCGCGCACGGCTGCTGGTCGTGAAGTTCCTGGGCGCCGCCGCGTTCTGCTTCGCCGCACCCCTCGCGGTCGTCGTCGCGGGGACGCTGACCGGTCTGGTGCTGTTCCCGATCGGGCCCTTCACCCTGCTCTCCGGCGACCAGGTGCCCGTCGGCGTCGGCCTGCTGCGGCTGCTGGCGATGGCCGCGTACGTCGGGGTCGCGATGCTCGGCCTCGCGGCGATCGGCCTGTTCGTCTCCACGCTCACCGACGTGCCCGTCGGGGCGATGGCCGCCACGGTGGTGCTGGCGGTGACGAGCCAGGTGCTGGACCAGCTGCCGCAGCTGGACGCGATCCACCCCTTCCTGCTGACGGACTCGTGGCTGGGGCTGATCGACCTGCTCCGGGAGCCGCCGGACTGGGGCGCGTTCGGCTCGAACGCGCTGCTGCAGCTCGGCTACGTCGTCGTGTTCGGCGCGCTCGCGTACGGCCGGTTCACCACCCGCGACGTGCTGGCGTGATCGCGCCGGACGGGCGAGCCCGTCGGGCCGGACCCGCCGGAACGTGACCCGCCTCCGAACTCCCGACCGACGCGCAGCACTAGGTTTGCCCGGGGCCCGCGGGGCGGCCTCGAGCGGGGAAGGTCGGTCCGGTTGAAGATCATCAGCTACAACCTCCGGGAGCACACTGCCAGGGGCGAGCTCGAGGCGATGGCCGACGACCACGACGTCGACGTGCTCGCGCTGCAGGAGTGCGACCACACCGACATGCCGCAGACGCTCGGCCACCTCGAGCTGATCGAGCAGACGAGGACCAACCGGCTGGGGCTCGCGATGTACGCGCGCGCCGACCGGTTCGAGGTGCAGGGCACGAAGCTCTTCGCACTCCGGAAGTCGATGCACGATCGCGTGCTCAAGCCCGCGAACGAGCGGCTGCTGGCCGCGCACCTGCTGGACCGCCAGACGGGAGCGGAGGTGCTCGTCGGGGACTTCCACGCCGCACCCCTCAGCGCCACCAACTCGCTTCGCCGGAAGCAGATCGCCGCGGCGCACCAGGGCATGCGGGCGATGCGCCCCGGTCTCCCGTCGGTGATGGTCGGCGACTTCAACTACCCGTGGTTCGTGCGCGGACTCGAGCGGAGACTCGCCGCGACGGGGTACCAGCTGACCCGTATGCCCTCACCGACATACGTCGGGGTGCGGTTCAGCGGCTACTTCGACTTCGCCACCTCGAGCGGGTTCGAGATCAGCGATCTCGAGGTGCTGCCGCAGGGCAAGTCCGACCATCTGCCGATCAGCATGACCGCGAGGATCGCCGCCTGAGCCCGGATGCGATCTGACAGTTCTCGAGGGACCTGTCAGCATCGCGGGCGTACGTTCCACGCCATGTCGACGAGAGCGGCAGCGGAGCAACGGAGCGTCCGCAGCCTGATCCCCGCCCGGATGGATCGCCTCCCCTGGACGCGGTTCCACTGGACCGTGGTGGTCGGGCTCGGGGTCTCGTGGATCCTCGACGGCCTCGAGATCCAGATGGTCTCGGCGAACGGCTTCGCGAAGCAGCTCGACATGAACTCGACCGAGGTCGGGCTGACCGGCACGGTCTACCTGTTCGGGCAGGTATTCGGCGCGCTGATCTTCGGGCGGCTGTCGGACCGGCTCGGTCGCCGCCGTTTCTTCATCATCACGCTCGCGATCTACCTGATCGGCTCGGGCATCGCCGGGCTGTCCTTCGCGCCGTGGTTCCTCTGGATCTTCCGATTCATCGCGGGCATGGGCATCGGTGGCGAGTACACCGCGATCAACTCGGCGATCGACGAGATCATCCCGTCCCGCTACCGCGGCCACGTCGACATCGCGATCAACGGGACCTACTGGGGCGGTGCCGCGCTCGGCGCCGCGGCGAACCTGTTCCTGCTGCAGGAAGGCACGGCGCTCACGGACTCCGGCTGGGGCTGGCGCATCGGCTTCTTCATCGGCCCAGTGCTCGGACTGATCATCATCTTCCTCCGGCGCACCATCCCCGAGAGTCCGCGCTGGCAGGTGACGCACGGGTTCGAGCAGGAGGCGGAGGCGAACGTCGACCGGATCGAGCGCGAGGTCGAGGCCGAGTCGGGGAAGCCTCTCGAGCGTGTGCCCGACGAGAAGGCGATCGACGTGCCCGTGCACGACCGGGTGCCGTTCGCGATCGTCTGGTACACGTTCGTGCACATCTACCCGAAGCGGGCGATCGTCGCGTTCACGATGCTGATCACCCAGTCGTTCCTCTACAACGCGATCTTCTTCAGCTACGCGCTGGTGCTGCAGAACTTCTACAAGATCAGCAACGGCGACGTCGCGTTCTACTTCTTCCCGTTCGCGATCGGCAACCTGATCGGGCCGCTCCTGCTCGGCCGCCTGTTCGACACGATCGGCCGCCGGCAGATGATCTTCGCGACGTACGGCACCTCTGCCGTCGTGCTCGCGGTCTCCGCCGCGCTGTTCCAAGCGGACGTGCTCACGGCGACGACGCAGACGATCTTCTGGAGCGTCTCCTTCTTCTTCGCATCGGCGGGCGCCTCGTCCGCCTACCTGACGGTGAGCGAGACGTTCCCGCTGCAGCTGCGCGGCCAGGCGATCTCGTACTGCTTCGCGGTCGGGCAGTTCGTCGGGGCGTTCGCACCGGTGATCTACGGCTCGCTCGTGGGCGACGGCACCGACCGCGGCCCGCTGGCCGGCGGCTACTACCTCGGCGCGGCCATCATGCTGGTCGGCGGGATCGTGGCGCTCGTGCTCGGCGTCGCCGCCGAGGGCAAGAGCCTGGAGGAGCTCTCGGACGTCGACTTCATCGAGAAGGCGGAAGCCGCGCGAGCGCGATAGCAGGTCTGAGGAGCTTCAGCAGGACCCGGGCGCGGTTCCTGTCCTGCTGAAGCTCCTGGATCCTGCCGACGTGCTCGAAGCGTCGGGCGCGCGGTTCCCGGGTTCACGCCTCCAGCAGGCCCAGGAGGCGGTGGATGGCGGACGCCGAGCCGATGGTGCCGTGCAGGCCCTCGTTGTGGCCGGTCTCCAGGAAGATCGATCGGAGCATCGCCTCGATGCGGTCGTCCACCTCCGGCACCTCGGCCAGCCACGCGTTCCACACCGTCTCGGCCCACTGGCCGGCGGCGCGCGCGTGCCCGCCGTCCGAGTGCTGCCGCACCCCGGCCTCGGCGACGTCGAGCACCGTGAGCCAGCGTTGCCGCGGCGCCGGCGGATCGAACAGCGGCCAGGCGGGGGTCGGATCGCCCATCCGGCGATGCACCGCGCGAACGTCCTCGGCAGAGAAGCCGTGCTCCAGCGCGAGCCACAGACCCGCGAGGCTGGAGCAGACGCGGACCTGCGGCGCCGACCCGCCCGCGTGCTGCGCGCCGTAGGTGTCGATGGTCAGCTGGTTGTAGCGCAGCATCACCGGGTGCTGGAACTCGTAGCCGAGGATCTCGTCGAGCACGGCCTCGCACGCCGGGCTCGCGTGCAGCCGCGCCCGCTCGGAGGTCGCCGCCTCGGGCAGCACGATGCCGCAGCCGGGGCACGCGGTGCGGGAACGCACCCGGTCAGCGTCGCACGCCCCGCCTCCGCGAACTCCGATGGCGGCGCCTGAGGACGTGCCGAGCGTCTGCAGGCCGGGCGCCGCAGCCGGCCATCGGCACGGGACACTCGACGGATGGCGCGCGCGATCCGGTCCGCGTCGGCCGCCGCGGTCCTGCTCGTCGGCGCGCTGCTCGCCGGCTGCACCCCCTTCTCCACCTCCCTCTCCCCCGCGCCGGCACCCGTGCCGACATCCGCGCCGCCGGGGCTGACCGAGAGCCGACTGGTCGTACCCGCCTCGCTCGCGACGGCGCCGTTCGACCGGCCGCGCACGGTGCAGGCGCCCGCCGGGTGGACCGTGTCCGTCTGGGCCCGCCTCGACGGCGCCCGGCTGGCCGCCTGGGCGCCGGACGGGAAGCTGCTCGTGTCCCGACCGGAGTCAGGGGACGTGCAGGTGCTGACGCCCTCCGCCTCGGGCGCTCAGGTCGCCACCCTGGTCGAGGGGCTCACGCGGCCGCACGGGCTCGCCTTCGACGGGGACGTGCTCTACGTCGCCGAGAGCGACCGGGTCGACGCCTACGACTACCGCGACGGCTCGGTCTCCGGGAGGAGGACCGTCGTCGACGGACTGCCGGACGCGAGCACGCCCGAGCTGCGGGGCGCCTACGCGCACGCGCTGAAGAGCGTGGCAGTCGGCGACGACGGTGCGGTGTACGTGTCGGTCGGCAGCACGGGGAACACCTCGGCGGAGGACCGCTCGTCGTCGCCCGAGCGCGCCTCGATCCTGCGGGTCCTCGACGGCACGACGACCGTGTTCGCGCGCGGCGTGCGCAACGGCACCGGGCTGGCGGTCGCGCCGGACGGTGCCGTCTGGACCGCCGTGAACAACCGCGACCGGATCGCCTACCCGTACGACCGCGCGTACAGCGACGGCGGCGGCTCGGACCTCGGGTCGGTGCTGCAGCCGTACGTCAACGACCACCCGCTCGAACCGGTCGCGCGACTGACGGCAGGACGCGACCTCGGCTGGCCGTACTGCGACCCGGATCCGGACGTCGACCCCGGCGCCTCCGACACCGCGTTCGACTACAGCGCGCGCCCCTTCGTCCGCGACCAGGAGACGAACGCGGACGGCTCGAAGCTCGACTGCGCCGCCCTGCCCGCGGTCGAGCAGGGCCTGCCCGCGCACTCCGCGCCGCTCGGGATGAGCTTCGTGACCGCCGGGCTGCCGCCGCTCGGCGCCGGTGCGCTCGTCGGCGTGCACGGGTCGTGGAACCGGACCCCGCCGCGCGCTCCCGAGGTCGCCTTCCTCCCGTGGCGGGACGGGACGCTGCAGAGCGCGCGAACCGTGCTCGGCGGCTTCCAGGCCACCGACGGCAGCCGCTGGGGTCGGCCGGTCGCAGCGGTGCAGGGCCCGGACGACGCGATCTACGTGACCGACGACGAGGCGGGCGCGGTCTACCGGATGGCGCCGTCCTGAGGGCTCGACGTGCGGCGCGATGCCTGCCAGGCTGAGGCGCACACCCGACGCGAGGAGCCGAGCGTGACCGCGAACCTCAACCCCTACCTGAACTTCCGGGGCACCGCCCGAGCGGCACTGACCTTCTACCAGTCGGTGTTCGGCGGTGAACTCACGGTCCGGTCCTTCGCCGACTTCGGCATGCCGGTCGGGGAGGGCGAGGGCGACCTTGTCATGCACGGTCATCTCGCCGGCCCCGATGGGCTGCTCCTGATGGGCTCGGACGTGCCGAGCCACATGACCTACACGGCAGGAGACAACACCTTCTCCGTCTCGCTCTCGGGCGATGACGAGGCGACGCTCACCGGGTGGTTCACCGCGCTGAGCGAGGGTGCGACGGTCACGCAGCCGCTCGAGAAGGCGCCGTGGGGCGACAGCTTCGGCATGCTGAAGGACCGGTTCGGCGTCGCCTGGCTCGTGAACATCTCCGGTGCCGCCGCGGCCTGACCCGAGCACCAGAATGGGCGGGTGAACCGCCTGCTCGTCCCCCTGCTCACCTCCGCCGGACTGCTCGGGGGCTTCGGCGTCGCCCGCGCCTCCGGAGTCCGTGCTGCTGGAGGAGCGGTGCTCGCTGGGGTCGGCGCCGGCGTCTTCGCGCTCGTGGCGCGACGCGGAGGGCCGTGGCGGGCGACCGCGGTCGTGCTCGCCTACCTGGGCGCGTTCGGCGGCTCGCACCCGCTGGCGAAGCGTCTCGGCGCCTGGCCGTCGGTGCTCGCGGTGGCCGCCGTCACCGCGGTGCCGGCGGCGCTGCTCGCGGAGCGCTAGAAGAGGTTCAGCGCTGCGAAGTACGCCACGGCCAGCGCGATGATCCCGGAGAACGCCGCGAAGGTGACCCGCGCCCGCCAGCGCCCGGGGAACGCGCCGACCATCTGGGCGATGGACCCGGTCAGCAGCAGCGCCACGAACGAGCCGAGGAATGCGCCGCCGATCAGCAGCGCCGCCATCGAGGGGTCGCCCGGGCTCTCGAACTCGACGTAGATGAAGAAGATCGCCGCGATGTGCAGGGGCAGGCTCAGCCCGGTGAGCACGACGAACGCGAGCACGCCGAGCATGCGACGCGGGGTCGCGTTCCTCCGCTGCGGCCGAGGCTCGTGGCGCTGCTGCTGCTGGGGCGGCTGCCGCTGCTGCTGCTGGGGCTCACGCACCACCTGCTGCCCGTAGGGGTACGTCGAACCCTGGGCGGGCCGCTCGTGCGGGTACACGGTCGGTGAGGTGCGCTTCGGGGGCTGCTGCCCGTTCTCGTACGGATAGGTCGACGACGGCGGCACCGCCCGGTACAGGCGGGGATCGTGCGATCGGCTGCTGTCCACGTCCCTACGCTCTCATCGACCTGCTCGGGGGTGCCGGATCCGGGGTGTTCGTGCCCCGACCGTGACCTGGGCACCAGGATCCTCCCCCGACCGGGGGTCCGACGCGCGGAGGCTGGCCGTCGAGTCGGATCCTGCGCGGATCCGGAGATCCTCGGCGACACCCCGACCGATGAACCCTGCGCGCGGGGTGCCGTCGAATTCGTCCGGATCCGCGAACGCCGCGTCAGCCCACGAGCTGGCGACGGCGGATCGCGACGACGGCCAGTGCGCTCAGCACCACCGCAGCAGTCGCGACGAACCAGGTCGGTCCCCAGTCGTCGGTCGGCAGCGCGGGCACCGATCCGATCGGGGTCAGCCGGACCAGAGAGCCGGGGAGGTCGAGCACGCCGCCGAACAGGCCGATCAGACCTACGGCGGCGAAGACGGCCCAGGCTCCGACGACGGCGAGTCGCGGGAGGGCCGCGACGAGCACCGCGGCGACGGCCGTCAGCGCGAGCGCGGACGGCGCCTGCACGAGCGTCTGCAGCATCCGCTCGCCCACCTCGCCCGGCTGCCCCTGCGCGAGCGAACCGAGGGCGATCGCTGCTGCCGACGCCAGCAGCACGAGCACGACCGTCGCGACGGCGACCGCGAGCCAGGACACGAGTAACCGGGCTCTGCCGACCGGGCCGGCGAGCAGGATCTCGGCGCGCCCCTCCGCCTCCTCCTCCCTCGCCCGCAGCATCGCCTGGATCCCGGCGGCTGCCGCGAGCATGCCCACGAGCACGAGGATCCCGGCGGTGAACTGCGCGGCGAGATCCGACCGGCTGTGACCGAGGCTCGCGACGACCTGTCGGATCACGGGGTCCTGCAGGTCGAACCGCGAGGCTGCGGCGACGAGGTTCGGGATCACGGCGGAGAGCACCGCTGCACCGATCGCCCACGCAAGGGCCGATGGCAGCTGGAGGCGGACGGCGAGGCCGAGCGGGCCACCGATGCGACCCGCCGGGCGACCCACGCGCTCCCGCACGGCGGCCGCCCCCGGCTCCCGACGGGCGTGCACCAGCCCGCCGGCGGCGATCACCACGATCGCGAAGGCCGCGAGCGCACCGAGCGGCCAGAGCGTCGGGTCGGTGAACGGCCGCAGCCGCTCCCCCCACCCGATCGGCGAGAACAGGCTCACGGGCGCCGGTTCGAGCGTGAGCGCCGTCCCGTCCGCGCGCCCGAGCGCGTCTCCCGCTGCCCGGAGCGCGTACGCCAGCAGCGCCAGGACCACCGCGACGCCGTTGGCCCCGCGCGAGGTCGGCATCATCTCGCTCGCCAGGAGGCCGACGCCGAAGAACACGAGCCCGGTCAGCGCGAGCCCCGCGGCGAACAGCAGCGAGCCGGGCAGGGGCAGGCCGCCGATCACGAGGAACACCGCGGCCAGCACGCCGAACGCCACGTCCGCGACGACGGCGAGCAGGAGGGATGCGATCGGCGCGGCGAGCCTGCCGACCGGGGTCGCGTCGACGAGCTCGCGCCGCCCCGCTGCCTCGTCGCCCCGGCCGTGCCGCACGGCGAGGAAGGTGTTCATCAGCGCGACGGCGACGGCGACCCAGGTGTACGACTGGAAGAAGACCGCCGAACCGAACGAGTCGCCGTCGACGATCCCGCGGAACGCGAGCAGCACCGGGGTGGCGAGCGCCACGGTCAGGATCTGGCGACGATCCGCCGCATCGCCGTAGGTGGCGTGCGCGGCCTGCACGGTCACGAGCAGCAGGACCGCGAGCCCGATCACCCACACCGCGAGGTTCAGCCGGTCCCTGCGCGCCTGCAGCGCGAGCAGGCGCCTCATGAGTCGACGCGGGATCGGTCGGCCCCGTACTGCCGGAGGAACAGCTCCTCGAGCGACGGCGGCTCCGCCGTCAGCGCGGTGACGTCGGCACCGCTCAGCACGGCGAGGACCGCGGGAATGGCCACGGTCTCGACATCGAACGTCAGGTGCCCGCTGTCCGCGACGACGTCGTGCACGCCCTCGACGGCCGCGATCCGAGCAGGCGCCGTGCCGGTCGCGATCCGGAACCGGGTTCTTGTCAGGCGTCTCAGCTCGGCGAGGGTGCCCGTCTCCACGGTCCTTCCGCTGCGCACGATGGTGACGCGATCGCACAGCTGCTCGACCTCGTCGAGGATGTGGCTGGAGAGCAGCACGGCCGCTCCCTCGCCGCGCACGCGGCGCACCTCGGCGCGGAAGACCTCCTCCATCACCGGGTCCAGACCGCTGGTCGGTTCGTCGAGCACGTAGAGGTCTGCGCGCCGGGCGAAGGCGGCGACGAGCGCGACCTTCTGCCGGTTCCCCTTCGAGTAGGCGCGGGCCTTCACCCGGGGGTCGAGCCGGAGGTCGTCGAGCAGGCGCCGCCGCAGCTCCGGGTCCGCACCGCCCCGGAGGCGGGTGAGCAGGTCGATCGTCTCGCCGCCGGACAGGTTCGGCCACAGCACGACGTCGCCGGGGACGGAGGCGATGCGCCGGTGGATCGCGACCGAGTCGCGCCAGGCGTCCTGCCCGAGCACGGTCGCGGTGCCCTTCGCCCTCAGCATGCCGAGCAGCACGCGGATGGTCGTCGACTTCCCGGCGCCGTTCGGCCCGAGGAACCCGTGCACCTCCCCCGCACCGACCTTCAGATCCAGCCCGTCGAGCGCCCGGGTGCGCCCGAATGTCTTCACGAGCCCCTCAGCCCGGATCACCGCATCCATGACGGCATCATGCTCCGGTCATGCATGGCTGCGCGTCGCCGCCGCGGCGCAGCTGCCGTACCGGCGGGCCTGAACGGCCCTTCGGCTGACGGCGTCGCGCGCCGGGAATGATCCCGACCTCGCTGCGTTGAGTTGAGTCGAAGGCGCTCAAGTTCTTCAGAGGAGGATCCTTTGCCCGCGAATTTCGGCAACACAGGTTTCGGTACCGGCGATGACGGCTCGTTCGACGAGCTGATGTCCCGCATGCTCTCCGGCCGGCGCTCGGCGCAGGGCCGACCCGTCGACATCTCCCGCCTGCTCAGCAAGCGGACCCACGAACTCCTGGGCGGCGCGGTGCGCTACGCCATCGAGCACGGCCACGCCGAGGTCGACTCGCTGCACCTGCTGCGCGGCCTCGTCACCACGGCCGAGGGCGGGCAGCCCCTGCGCGCTGCCGGCATCGACGTCGACGGCCTGATCCACGCGATCGACCAGCGCCTGCCCGCGTCCGTCGACATGACGGACGCCACCCCGGCGCTGACCGGATCCGCGCAGCGCTGGCTGCTCGAGGCCGCGCAGGTCGCGCGCGCCTCCGGCTCGACCTACGTCGACCCCGAGCACCTGTTCTTCGCCTCCGTCGCGAATCAGCACGGCACGCCCGGACAGCTGCTCGCCGCGTTCGGCGTCACTCCGGAGTCGCTGCCGTCGATCGCGCAGCACGCCTGGGAGGCGCGGGAGGCCGCCGAGTCCGAGACCGGCACCCCGACCCTCGACACGTACTCGGTGGACCTGACCGCGAAGGCGGGGGCCGGCGAGCTCGACCCGGTGGTCGGGCGGGCCCTCGAGATCGAGCAGACCGTCGAGATCCTGCTGCGCCGCACCAAGAACAACCCGGTGCTGATCGGGGAAGCCGGTGTCGGCAAGACCGCGATCGTCGAGGGCCTCGCGCAGCGCATCGTGGACGGCGACGTGCCGGAGGCGCTGCGCGGCAAGCGCGTCGTCTCGCTCGACCTGCCCGGCATGGTCGCGGGCACCCGGTTCCG
>NZ_CAXTHO010000075.1:0-5301 GCF_964244015.1 uncultured Amnibacterium sp.
GGCGGAGCGAACACCGATGCGCAGCGCCGCCTCGCGGCAGCGAACACCCAGACGCAGGGGCTGACGACGCAGATCGCGAAGTTCTCCGACATCCGTGCGCTGCAGCAGCGCATCGCGCTCGGGGACGCCGCGGTGAAGGTCGGCGGCTCGACGATGATCGACTGGGAGCAGCAGATCCGGGACATCGAGGCCGACATGCCCGCCGGCTACACGGTGACCGCGATCAGCGCCGCCGGAGCGACGCCGACGACGGACTACCCGCAGGGGACGACCGCCCTCGAGCCGCGACGCGCCGCGACGATCGTGCTCACGGTCACGGCGCCCTCGGTCGGGAGCGAGTACTCCGTGTGGCTCCGGAAGATCGCCGGCATCACGGCATATGCGGACGCCAACGCGACGACCGCCTCCGGTGAGGGCGGGATCACGATCAGCCTGACGGTCCACCTCAGCCCCAAGGCGATCATCGCCACCGAGGGCAGGGAGACCCGATGACCACCGCACGCCTCTGGACGCTCGGTGCCGTCGTCGCCGTGCTGGCGCTGATCGGCGGCGCGATCGGTCTGGGAGTCCAGCCGCTGCTCGCCGCCGCCGCCACCGCGGACGCGTCGACGACGGCTGCGCACACGCAGAACGACGCCCTCCGCCTCCAGCTCGCCAAGCTGTCCCGGGTGGCCGCGACGCAGTCCGCGCTCGAGGCGCAGAGCGCGGCCCTGACGACCGCGATCCCGGAGACCCTGAAGCTGAACACGTTCACCCGGGACCTGCGGGACACCGCCGCCCTCGACGGCGTCGTGATCCAGTCGATCGTCCCCGCGACGGGGAGCGCCTATGCCGCGCCCGCCTCGAGCGTGCAGCAGCCCGCCGCCGCCGCCACCCCGTCCGCCTCCGCGGCACCGTCTGCCGCCCCGGCGCCGGTCGCACCGGTGAAGTCGCCGTGGCTCGGGAAGACCGACCCCCTCATCACGGGCGCGAACTTCGTGGTCGTGCCCGTCACCGTCGTCGTCACGGGCACCGACGCGGCGACGCTCGCCTTCGCATCGGACGTGCAGCGGATGGGCCGGCTCTTCGCCGTCAGCAGCGTCACCAGCACCACGACCGACGGGGTGACGAACGTCGCGATCGTCGGCGCCATGTACGCGCTCGACCGCTGAGCACCGCCCTGGTCCGTGCGCCACTGATGCAGCATCCGATGGATCGCTCACGCGATCGAGCGGCGACGCCGTTCTCCTCGCGCACGGGGTCTGTGCGGATGCTGAGCGCGAGTACCGCAACGGCGTCGTCGCCGCCGACGGCTCGTCGCGTCGCCCGCTGAAGCCCCTCCCGTAGGCTCTGCCAGCCACGACGAGAGGATCCCGAGATGGCTGAGCCGATCCGTCCAGCGGGGGAGGCGTCGGCCGAACCCGGTCGCCCCGTCGCCGAGACCTCAGCGGGTGAGCCGACGACCTCCGCCCCCTCCGTCCCTGCCGAGGAGCAGGACGTCGCGTTCCTCGCGCCGCCGCCGGATGCGGACGACCAGGATGCGACCCTGGTCGTCGAGCCCGCCGCTGCGACCGCCGTGGTGCCGTCCGCGCAGACCGCCGTGGTGCCGCTGGCGGAGACCGCCGTGCTGCCGCCCGCTCCGGCGGAGCAGCAGCCGGTGCTCGCCCCTGCGGCCGAAGCCGCTCCGCCGCCCCCGGCCAAGGCCGGGAACCGGATCGTCGCGACCGCATGGGTGCTGCTCGCCGCCGGGCTGTTCGAAGTCCTGTACCTCGGCGCGCTCGCGCTGATCATCCTGCTGCTCGGCGGAGGCGCTGCTGTGGCCCCCGGGATCCGGAACGTGGTGGCCTACCCGTTCGCGTGGCTGCCGGTGCTGTTCTTCTTCCTCCTCTTCGAACTGACGGTGCTGCTCGTCAACCGTGCGGGCCGGTTCACCTACGTGGTCGCGAGTCTCATCGTCGGCTTCCTCGTCTACGTCGCCTCGGTGCTGCTGATCTCGATCCTCGTCGGCGGAGGCATCGGCGATACCGCGACGCTGGCCCGTGCGTTCGAGTCGCCCGAGTTCGTGCTCACCGGACTCGTGGCCCGCGAGGTGATGCTGTGGACCGGCTTCGCGATTGGCGCCCGCGGGACACGCGTGCGTCGCAGGAACAAGGAGGCGCGTCGTCAGTACCAGGAGGATCTCGCCGACGCCCGATCCTGATCGCCCGGCCGGCCCCGGCTTGGCGGTGCTCGCCGGGCTGGGATGGATCGCGACCGTCGTCGCCGCGAACGGGCTCGTGAGCCTCGGCACCGGACTCGAGGTCGTGCCGGTCTCGCAGACGGGACCGCTCGCGGAACCGGTCGGCGTCGCCGTCGCCGCGCTGGTGATCGCGGTGCGCGCCGGCTTCTCCACCGGGCGCACCGTGCTGCTTCCGATCGAGGCGGCGCTGCTCGCGGCGGTCACGCAGATCCTGGTCCCGTCGCTCGTCGTGATCGTGATGAGCGGGTCCGGTCCGGCGTTCCTCACGGCAGGGCGTGCGGCGACCTCGGTGTTCACGGTGGTGGATGCGGTGCTAGCGGGGCTCGCCGGGCTGATCGTGCTGCTCGTGGTCCGTGCGCGAGCGGCCGGCGCAGGGCCGCCGCGCTGGCCGTGGGAGGACGAGGACCGGCCCTGATCCAGCCGGGCGGGTTTGATACCCTCCAGGACTGCGGCTATCATCGTCACCACGTGTGCCGCTCCCCGGCGCACAGTGCGCTCCGCGGAGGGCCTCGGGCCCCCAGATCGAAAGATTCTGTCGGAGCATGCGGACGCATGTCGTCCGCTCCGACCGTCCGGCATCGCATCCCGATGTCCATCACCCCGCGAGGGGCGTCCGAACGCCAGTCCGCCCGTGCGGCGGCACCAAGGAGTCAGCAGAGTGCCCACCATCCAGCAGCTGGTCCGCAAGGGCCGCACGCCCAAGGTCGTCAAGACCAAGGCGCCTGCGCTGAAGGCGAACCCGCAGCAGCGCGGCGTCTGCACGCGCGTCTACACGACGACGCCGAAGAAGCCGAACTCCGCGCTCCGCAAGGTGGCGCGCGTGAAGCTCTCCAACGGCACCGAGGTCACCGCCTACATCCCCGGCGAGGGCCACAACCTGCAGGAGCACTCGATGGTGCTCGTGCGCGGCGGTCGTGTGAAGGACCTGCCCGGTGTGCGCTACAAGATCGTCCGCGGTGCGCTGGACACCCAGGCCGTGAAGAACCGCAAGCAGGCCCGCAGTCGCTACGGCGCCAAGTTGGAGAAGAAGAAGTAATGCCTCGCAAGGGACCCGCTCCGAAGCGCCCGGTCATCGCAGACCCGGTCTACTCGGCACCGATCGTCAGCCAGCTCGTCAACAAGATCCTCGTGGACGGCAAGAAGGGCCTCGCCGAGCGCATCGTCTACGGCGCGCTCGAGGACGTCGCGGCCAAGAACGGCCAGGACGCGGTCGTGACGCTGAAGAAGGCGCTCGACAACGTCCGCCCGACCATCGAGGTCAAGAGCCGCCGTGTCGGCGGCTCGACCTACCAGGTCCCGGTCGAGGTCAAGCCGCACCGCGCGAACACCCTCGCGCTGCGCTGGTTGACCTCGTACGCGAAGGCCCGCCGCGAGAAGTCGATGACCGACCGCCTCACGAACGAGATCCTCGACGCATCGAACGGCCTCGGCGCCGCGGTGAAGCGTCGCGAGGACACGCACAAGATGGCCGAGTCCAACCGCGCCTTCGCTCACTACCGCTGGTAGCCCCAGGCTCACGCAGCTCCACCCGCGGCCGCGGCTCCGTCGTTCGACGGGGTCCGCGGCCTCGGGCATGAAACGGGGCACGCACGCGTTGCCACACAGGCAAAGCGCTGTTGTGCTCACCGAAATTCTTTGAAAGGTTCCCCCGTGGCAGTCGCCCAGGACGTCCTGACCGACCTGAACAAGGTCCGCAACATCGGCATCATGGCGCACATCGACGCCGGTAAGACGACGACGACCGAGCGCATCCTCTACTACACCGGCATCACCCACAAGATCGGCGAGGTGCACGACGGCGCCGCGACGATGGACTGGATGGCGCAGGAGCAGGAGCGCGGCATCACCATCACGTCCGCCGCGACGACGTGCTTCTGGAACCAGAACCAGATCAACATCATCGACACCCCCGGCCACGTCGACTTCACGGTCGAGGTCGAGCGCAGCCTGCGCGTCCTCGACGGGGCCGTCGCCGTGTTCGACGGCAAGGAGGGCGTCGAGCCCCAGTCCGAGACCGTCTGGCGCCAGGCCGACAAGTACGACGTCCCGCGCATCTGCTTCGTGAACAAGATGGACAAGCTCGGCGCGGACTTCTACTACACGGTCGAGACGATCGTGAAGCGTCTCGGTGCCAAGCCGCTGGTCATCCAGCTGCCGATCGGGTTCGAGAACACGTTCGAGGGCGTCGTCGACCTCGTCGAGATGCGCGCGCTCACCTGGCGCGGCGACTCGAAGGGTGACGTCGAGCTCGGTGCGAAGTACGCCATCGAGGAGATCCCCGCCGACCTGCTCGAGAAGGCCAACGAGTACCGGCACACGCTGCTCGAGACGGTCGCCGAGACCGACGACGCGCTGCTCGAGAAGTACTTCGCCGGCGAGGAGTTGACGGTCGCCGAGATCAAGGGCGCCATCCGCAAGCTCACGGTGAACAGCGAGATCTACCCGGTCCTCTGCGGCTCGGCGTTCAAGAACCGCGGCGTCCAGCCGATGCTCGACGCGGTCGTCGACTACCTCCCGAGCCCGCTCGACGTGCCCGCCATCGAGGCCCACGACCCGCGCGACGAGGAGAAGGTCATCCTGCGGCACGCCGACGCCTCCGAGCCGTTCTCCGCGCTCGCGTTCAAGGTCGCGGTGCACCCGTTCTTCGGCCGCCTCACCTACGTCCGGGTCTACTCCGGGCACATCGAGGGCGGCAGCCAGGTCATCAACTCGACGAAGGGCAAGAAGGAGCGCATCGGGAAGATCTTCCAGATGCACTCCAACAAGGAGAACCCCGTCGACGGCGTCTCCGCCGGCCACATCTACGCGGTCATCGGCCTGAAGGACACCACCACCGGCGACACGCTGTCCGACCCGACCGACCAGGTGGTGCTCGAATCCATGACGTTCCCCGCCCCGGTCATCGAGGTCGCGATCGAGCCGAAGACGAAGGCCGACCAGGACAAGCTGGGCGTCGCCATCCAGAAGCTGGCCGAGGAGGACCCGACCTTCCGCACCGAGCAGAACCGCGAGACGGGCCAGACCATCATAAAGGGGATGGGCGAGCTCCACCTCGACATCCTGGTCGACCGCATGAAGCGCGA
>NZ_CAXTHO010000075.1:5312-14248 GCF_964244015.1 uncultured Amnibacterium sp.
CAAGCCCCAGGTCGCCTACCGCGAGACCATCAAGAAGACCGTCGAGCGGTACGACTACACCCACAAGAAGCAGACCGGTGGGTCCGGCCAGTTCGCGAAGGTGCAGATCGCGCTCGAGCCCCTCGAGGTCACGGCGGAGACGACGTACGAGTTCGCGAACAAGGTCACGGGTGGGCGCATCCCGCGGGAGTACATCCCGTCCGTCGACGCGGGCATCCAGGACGCCATGCAGGTCGGCGTCCTCGCCGGCTACCCCATGGTCGGCATCAAGGCGTCGCTGCTCGACGGCGGATACCACGAGGTCGACTCGTCCGAGATGGCGTTCAAGATCGCCGGTTCGATGGCGTTCAAGGAGGCGGCCCGCAGGGCGCAGCCGACGCTCCTCGAGCCGGTCATGGCCGT
Organism: uncultured Amnibacterium sp.; assembly: GCF_964244015.1. Classification (NCBI taxonomy): domain Bacteria; kingdom Bacillati; phylum Actinomycetota; class Actinomycetes; order Micrococcales; family Microbacteriaceae; genus Amnibacterium; species uncultured Amnibacterium sp. Next base: position 5,715 of record NZ_CAXTHO010000075.1, read on the forward strand.
CGAGGTCCGCACACCGCAGGAGTACATGGGCGACGTCATCGGCGACCTGAACTCCCGCCGCGGCCAGATCGAGTCGATGGAGGACGCCTCCGGCGTCAAGGTCATCACCGCCCGCGTGCCGCTGTCCGAGATGTTCGGGTACGTCGGCGATCTGCGGTCCAAGACCTCCGGTCGCGCCGTGTACTCGATGCAGTTCGGCAGCTACGCCGAGGTGCCGAGGAACGTCGCCGACGAGATCGTCCAGAAGAACAAGGCGGACTGATCGGGGAGGACGCCCGGCGCGAGCGGCTTCGCCGCCCCCTCCGGGCGTCCTTCTCAGGCGCCTCGCGCCTTCGAGGCAGGGCTTCGCCCTGCAAGAGCGCGCCGGCATGAGCCGGCAGGGCGCTCCCGCGCCTGACTGCCTCGCTGGTCGAGGTGCGAGCGGAGCGAGCCTCGAGACCACCTGGTCGCGCGGTCCTCGCCGGCACACCCATGTAACAAACCGGAATCAATCCAGGTATCCTCGACCGGTCGAAACCGCGCAAACCCGCGCCTTCTCGACCGAGGTAGGACACCTCGACCAACAGTCCCGAGGAGGACAAGTGGCCAAGGCCAAGTTCGAGCGCACCAAGCCGCACGTGAACATCGGAACGATCGGTCACGTCGACCACGGCAAGACGACGCTCACCGCTGCGATCACCAAGGTGCTGCACGACAAGTACCCCACGCTGAACACCGCGAGCGCGTTCGACCAGATCGACAACGCTCCCGAGGAGCGTCAGCGCGGCATCACGATCAACATCTCGCACGTCGAGTACCAGACCGAGAAGCGCCACTACGCCCACGTGGACGCCCCGGGCCACGCGGACTACATCAAGAACATGATCACGGGTGCGGCCCAGATGGACGGCGCGATCCTCGTGGTCTCCGCCACCGACGGCCCCATGCCCCAGACGCGCGAGCACGTGCTGCTCGCTCGCCAGGTCGGCGTGCCCTACATCGTGGTCGCCCTGAACAAGGCCGACGTCGTCGACGACGAGGAGATCCTGGAGCTCGTCGAGCTCGAGGTCCGCGAGCTGCTGTCGAGCCAGGAGTTCGACGGCGACAACGCGCCGATCGTGCGCGTCTCCGCGCTGCAGGCCCTCGAGGGCGACGCCACCTGGGGTGCGACGGTCGCCGACCTCATGGACAAGGTCGACGAGTTCGTGCCCGAGCCCGAGCGGGACACCGAGAAGCCCTTCCTGATGCCGATCGAGGACGTCTTCACGATCACCGGTCGTGGCACCGTCATCACCGGTCGCGTCGAGCGCGGCATCCTCAAGGTGAACTCCGAGGTCGAGATCGTCGGCATCAAGCCGAGCATCAAGACGACGGTCACCGGCGTCGAGATGTTCCGCAAGCTCCTCGACGAGGCGCGTGCAGGCGAGAACGTCGGCCTGCTCCTCCGCGGCACCAAGCGCGAAGAGGTCGAGCGCGGCCAGGTCGTCGTCAAGCCGGGGTCGGTCACGCCGCACACGGACTTCGAGGCGAACGCCTACATCCTGTCGAAGGACGAGGGTGGGCGTCACAACCCGTTCTACGCGAACTACCGCCCGCAGTTCTACTTCCGCACCACCGACGTCACCGGCGTCATCACGCTGCCCGAGGGCACCGAGATGGTCATGCCGGGTGACACCACCGAGATGAACGTCGCGCTGATCCAGCCGATCGCCATGGAGGAGGGCCTCCGCTTCGCCATCCGCGAGGGTGGCCGCACCGTCGGTGCCGGCACGGTCGTGAAGATCCTGAAGTAGCTTCCGCTCTGCACAAGAGGACGCCCGGTTCACGAACCGGGCGTCCTCTTTCGTTTCGCGATGGGCGGCCGGAGCGGCCCGCCGCTTAGGGTTGGACGGTCATGCCAGCTCCTGTGCCGTCGCCGTTCGTCCCGGAGTCGACCGAGCCGATCGCGCTCGCGGAGCTCGCCTCCCGGTTCCACCTCGCCGGCGATCCCGGCGACGTCGCGGTGACCGGCATCAGCCTGGGGACCGCCGCCGTCCGGGCCGGACACCTGTTCATCGCGCTGCAGGGCCTACGCAGTCACGGCGCGGACTACGCGGCGGAGGCGGTCGCGCGCGGCGCGGTCGCGATCCTCGTCGACCCGGAGCACGCCGATCTGCACCTCGACGTGCCCGTGGTCACCGTCGAGCAGCCGCGCCTGCTGCTGGGCGACCTCGCGGCGGCCGTGTACCGGACCCGGGAGCACCACCCGCTGCTGCTCGGCGTGACCGGTACGAACGGCAAGACCTCCACGGGCCACTTCCTGGCCGGCCTGCTCGATCTGCTGGAGGTGCCGAACGGGCTCAGCTCCACCGCGGAACGCCGCGTCGGGCACGAGCGCCGCGTCGCGGGCCTCACGACGCCGGAGGCGACGGAGCTGCACGCGCTGATCGCCCGCATGGTCGAGTCGGGCGTCGAGGCCGCCGCGATCGAGGTCAGTGCGCAGGGTCTCTCCCGCCACCGGCTCGACGGCATCGTGTTCGACGTCGCCGGCTTCACGAACCTCAGCCACGACCACCTCGACGACTACGCGGACATGGAGGAGTACTACGCCGCGAAGGCCGTGCTCTTCCAGCCGGACCGCTCGCGCCGAGCGGTCGTCTCGCTCGACACCGCCTGGGGTGCCCGCGTGGTCGCCGACGCCGGCGTGCCGACCCTCACCATCGCACTCGCGGGCGGCGAGCCCGCCGACTGGACCGTGACGGTGCTCGAGGAGACGCAGGCGTTCACCGCCTTCGCCCTCGAGGGCGCCGGGGGCCGCTCGATCACGACGCGGATCCCGGTGCTCGGCGCGCACATGGCCGCGAACGCCGGGCTGGCGATCGTGATGCTGCTCGAGGCCGGGTACGCGTTCGATCGGCTGAAGGCCGTGCTGGAGGCGCCGGCGGGCATGGACGCGACGCTGCCCGGCCGCACCGAACTCGTCTCCGGTCCGGGAGCCCCAGCGATCTACGTGGACTTCGGCCACTCGCCGCACGCGTTCCAGGAGACCCTCGCCGCAGTCCGCGCCGTCACGCCCGGCAAGGTCATCATGCTGTTCGGGGCGGACGGCGATCGCGACACGACGAAGCGGCCGGACATGGCCCGGGCGGCGGTGCTCGGCAGCGACGTGCTCGTCGTCACCGACCACCATCCCCGCTTCGAGGACCCGGCGAGCATCCGTGCGACGCTCGTGTCGGCCGCCCGGGAGGCGGCACCGGACCACCCGCTGTACGAGGAGGGGCAGCCCGAGCGGGCGATCCGCCTCGCGGTCTCGCTCGCCGAGCCGGGCGACGCCATCCTCTGGGCCGGACCCGGCCACCAGAACTACCGCGACATCCGCGGCGTCCGCACCGACTACTCCGCCCGCCGCGAGGCACGTGCAGCCCTGCTGGAGGCGGGCTACGAAGCCGCCCCCTCCCGCGACCTGTCCTCCTGACCCACACTCCGTTGTGTAGGAACGACGTTCCTACAAAACGGAGAATCCGCTCTCGGAGCGGGGAGGGCTCGGCGGCCCTCGCCCTCTCCATGTCCGCCGTGCGTTGCCGGACCGCACAGACTCGGCTCCATACACTCGCGGACCGTGACAGAGGCGGCGCCACTCAGGACCCGGCTGCGGAAGAGCAACCCGCTCGGTAAGGGCTATCGCCGCGTCCGGTCCGGGAAGGGGTTCAGCTTCACGGCGCCCGACGGCACGAGGGTCACGGACGCGGAGCTGCGCGCGCGCTTCGACGCGCTCGGCATCCCGCCGGCGTGGACGGACGTCTGGATCGCTCCTTACGAGAACGGGCACATCCAGGCGGTGGGGTACGACGCCGCGAACCGCAAGCAGTATCTGTACCACCCCACCTGGCGGGAGCGGCACGACAAGAACAAGTACCGGCGCATGCTGCTGCTCGCCGAGGCACTACCCGGCGCCCGCGGCACGGTCCGGCGGCATCTGCGGGACGGCAGTGATCCGCACCGCCAGGTGCTCGCCGCCGCCTTCCGGATGCTCGATCTCGGCGGCCTGCGCATCGGCTCCTCCACGTACGAGGAGGAGAACGGCAGCTACGGCCTCACCACGTTGCACGGCGAGCACGTGAGCATCGACGGCGACCTGCTGCACCTCCACTTCCCCGCGAAGAGCCACAAGGTCTGGGACTCCACGATGCGCGACGCGGATCTCGCCGACCTGCTCGACCGGTTGCGCCGTCGTGGTCCGCACGAACGGTTGCTCGCGTACGAGGTCGACGGGCGCTGGCACCGGATCACGCCGGAGGAGGTGAACGGCTACGTCCGCGAGCGGCTGCACGGCGACTTCTCCGCGAAGGACTTCCGGACGATCCGCGGCACGGTCGCGGCCGCCGTCAGCCTGGCGAAGCACGGTCCTGAGCAGAAGAAGGGCGCGCAGAAGCGCGCCATCGCCGATGCGATGCGGGCCGCTGCGGAGGAGCTCTCGAACACGCCGACCGTCGCGAAGGCGAGCTACGTCGATCCGCGGGTCGTGGATCGCTACCGGGCCGGTGAGACGATCGACCCGACGCGCCTCCATTCCGCCGAGTCGGAGGTGCTCGCGCTGCTGTTCGAGCGCCCCGACGCCCCGATCGCGTGACAGCCCCGAAACACAGTGTCGATACCGTCAGCGGCATGGACCTGACCGCGTTCGTCGCCGCGATGCCGAAGACCGAGCTGCACGTGCACCTGGAGGGGACCCTCGAGCGGGAACTGCTCGTGCGACTCGCCGAGCGCAACGGTGTGCAGGTGCCGCTGCCCGAGGGCGGCTTCACCGATCTCACGAGCTTCCTGGCGCAGTACTACCCGGCGATGCGGGCGCTCGTGACGGAGGACGACTTCTTCGAGCTCGCCTGGGCCTACCTCGTGAAGGCGGCCTCGCAGTCCGTCGTGCACGCGGAGCTGTTCTTCGACCCGCAGGCGCACACCGGCCGCGGCGTGCCGTTCCCGACCGTGATCGGCGGCTACCGGCGGGCCGTCGTCAAGGCGCAGCGCGAGCTGGGCGTGCATGCGGACCTCATCCTCTGCTTCCTCCGGGACCTGACGGCCGAGCACGCGATGTCGACGCTGATGGAGGCGCTGCCCTACAAGGACTGGATCGTCGGTGTCGGGCTCGATTCGGACGAGCGCGGCAACCCGCCCGCGAAGTTCGCGGCCGTGTTCGCCCGAGCCCGTTCCGAGGGGTTCCTGCTCACGATGCACTGCGACATCGACCAGCCGGGGTCCATCGACAACATCCGAGCGGCTCTGGTCGACGTCGAGGTCGACCGGATCGATCACGGCACGAACATCGTGGAGGATCCCGAGCTCGTCGACCTCGTCCGCGAACGCGGCATCGGGCTCACCTGCTGCCCCGTCTCGAACGGATTCGTCACCGCCGACATGAAGGCGGTGGAGATCGCGGCGCTGCTCCGGTCCGGCGTGAAGGTCACCGTCAGCTCCGACGATCCCGCGTACTTCGGCGGCTACGTGACCGAGAACCTGCTGGCCCTCGCGACTGCCGCCGACCTGACGCCGGAGGAGCTGGTGCAGCTGCAGCGCAACGCGCTCGAGGTCTCGTGGCTCGCCCCGTTCCGCCGGGACGCGCTGCTGGCCGCCCTCGAGGCGTACGCCGCGGGTGCGGTGACCGCCTGATCGGGTACGACCGGCCGACGATGCGATCCTGAGCACGTCCACATCGCCGTGTCCACGAGAGGGAGCCCCGAACACGTGACCGCAGCCCGGATCACCGTCTCGACATCAGCGCGTGTCGGCACCATCGACCGCCGGGTCTTCGGCTCGTTCGTGGAGCACCTCGGCCGGTGCGTCTACGACGGGATCTTCGAGCCCGGCCACCCGAGCGCCGATGGGCAGGGCTTCCGCGAGGACGTGATCGCCCTGGTCCGCGAGCTCGGCGTCACGGCCGTGCGGTACCCGGGCGGCAACTTCGTCTCCGGCTATCGCTGGGAGGACGGCGTCGGGCCGAAGGAGCAGCGTCCCGTGCGCCGCGACCTCGCCTGGCACTCGACCGAGACGAACCAGGTCGGCCTGCACGAGTTCGCGCACTGGAACGCGAAGGCCGGCAGCGAGCCGATGCTCGCGATCAACCTCGGCACCCGCGGCGAGCTGGAGGCGCTCGACCTCGTCGAGTACACCAACCTCCCGACGGGATCCGCCCTCTCCGACCAGCGCGCCGCGAACGGCTCGGAGGAGGGCTTCGGCGTGGGCATGTGGTGCCTCGGCAACGAGATGGACGGGCCGTGGCAGCTCGGCCACCGCGACGCCGTCGACTACGGCAAGCTCGCGAGCCGCACCGCGAAGGCGCTGCGGCAGCTGCAGCCCGACCTGCAGCTCGTCGTCTGCGGCAGCTCCAACTCGCAGATGCCGACCTTCGGCACCTGGGAGCGGGAGGTGCTCGAGCAGTCCTACGACGACGTCGACTTCATCTCGGCGCACGTCTACTACCAGCCCGTCGATGGCGACGTCGACAGCTTCCTCGCCTCCGCGGTCGACATGGACCGCTTCATCGACGTCGTCGGTTCGACGATCGACCACGTCAAGGCGGAGAAGCGCAGCGAGAAGCAGGTGTTCATCTCGTTCGACGAGTGGAACGTCTGGTACCAGCAGCGGTACGAGACCGTGGAGAAGATCGCCGGTCTGGGCAATTGGCCGAAGGCGCCGCGACTGCTCGAGGACGTCTACACGGTCACGGACGCGGTCGTGGTCGGCAGCCTGCTGATCTCGCTGCTGAAGCACGCGGACCGCGTGAAGGCGGCCAGTCTGGCCCAGCTGGTCAACGTGATCGCGCCGATCATGACCGAGCCCGGCGGCCCGGCCTGGCGCCAGACGATCTTCCACCCGTTCGCGATCACGTCCCGGCTGGGTCGGGGCGAGGCGCTCCGGGCGGAGGTCTCGGGTCCGACGATCCGCACCGCCAGGTTCGGCGACGTGCAGGCCGTGGACTCGGTCGTGACCCACGACGACGAGGCCGGCACCGCCGCCGTGTTCCTCGTCAACCGCAGCCGCACCGACCCGATCACCGTCGACGTGGCGCTGCACGGGTTCGGCGCGCTCACGATCACCGAGACCGCGACGCTCGCCGACGACGACCCGGACGCCGCGAACACGATCGAGGACCAGGACAGGGTCGCTCCCGCCGCGAACGACTCCGCGGCGATCGCGGCGGGCGTGCTCACGATCACGCTGCCGCCGGTCTCCTGGACGGCGGTCGCGCTCAGCATCGAGGCGTGACCCGCCTCGACCGCTGACGGGCTCGCTCACCACGTCGCGCGGTACGCGCACCCTCGCGCGGTAGGTCTACCTACCGCGCGATGGTGCTGAGTACCGCGCGACGCGGACCTTGGGCACGTTCGCCTGGAGCAGGATGCGCTCGAGTCGCTGCTCGCGGATGTCGCTCCAGTCCCATCTGGCGACGTTCGGGTACTGCCGTCGGAGGCGGTTCTCCCGGTTCTTCTCGCGGATCACCACGTCTTCGACGGTCCCGCCCTTCCGGTACCGGTCCTCGCGGAACTTCACCTCGCCGTCGAACTCGCCGAGCGCCAAGACCTCCGGCCAACCGAAGTCCGAGAACTCCTCGAGCCCATCCGTGACGACCCGGAACTGCAGATCCGGCGCGAGGAATCCGAGGCGGTCGATCTCGACGCGGCTCCAGGACTCGCCGACCGAGCCGCTGCGCTGGTCCGCGAAGCGCAGGACCGCGGCCGCCTTCTGGAACCCGCGACGACGGCCGTACGCGTCGACGAGGCCCGCGAACTCCGCGCGAGCACCGGGATAGCGGCGGAAAGCGGCGTCGGCGATCACGACCGCGTCGGCGAACTGCCTGGTCAGCGCGATATCGAACGCCGTACGGCCGGGGCTCGTCGTGAGCATCCCGTCGATGAGCAGCGGCTGCACGTGCTCGAGCCCGACGCAGTGCCGGATCACGTCGAGCTGCGACCGCCCGCCGGAGCGTCGCTCGCAGATCAAGTGCACGACCTTCGGCCATCCGCGCAGGGACGGCAGGCCGAGCAGGACGAGTGCGGACTCGTGAGAGAACACATGATCTGCGGTCAGCGTCCGGTGCGCGGCACGGACGAGCAGGGCGTATCGGGCACTCGCCTCCGCAGGGACATCCGCGCCGGCCAGATAGACGTTCCGCCGCGCGCGAACGGCGTTGGGGTCGCGTTCAGGACGCACCCCTGTCACTCCCATGAGGTCCGGTCGATCGAACAGTCGCTCACCAGTCACGGTCGGAAGCTTCGCGACGCGGGGCATGCCACCCCGGCCGGACCACTCCTCGCGGCTCAAGTCGCCCGAATCCGACCTGTGGAGGAGCGGATCGCCGCTCCAAGCCGCCTTCACCGCCAGAACACCCGACGTCGCGCGGTAGAAGACACCACGGCGCGGTAGGTCTACCTACCGCGCGCCGGTGCGAGTACCGCGCGACGTGGTGCGGCTACCGCGCGAGGTGTGGTGCGCGGTAAGGTGCGCGGCGGAGCTTGGCGACCGGAGCTGCGACACGCCCGGGTTGCACCTCGTCCTGGGGCGTGGCAAGATATCGGGGTTCC
>NZ_CAXTHO010000076.1:0-14227 GCF_964244015.1 uncultured Amnibacterium sp.
TACCGACGTGCTGCTGCACGCGGGTCGCGCAGCACCTCCGTCGCACGCGCCCGCTTCGCCGCGTGGGCGCGCCACTGCATGGCGTACCCGACGGCGAGGAGCACGTCCTCGGTCGCCGGGGGCGCAGGGGACGTGTCCGCCCCGACATTCGGGACCAGCAGGTCGACGAGCACGAGCGGGACGCGGTTGCTGTCCTCGAACAGCGGCAGCGATCGCAGCACGGTGCGGGTGCCGGCGCAGACGGCCGGGATCCCCCAGAACCTGGTCGCGGTGATCAGCCCGGTGGAGAAGCAGCCGAGTACCAGTGCGGGCGGGTCGGTCTCGTACAGCACCTCCGCGGGAACGGGATCGACCTCGACCTCGAACCGGATGCCGACCGCGGCTGCGCGCGCCGCGAGCGCCTCTGAGTACGCGGCGGGCGCACCGGGGTGCGGCTTGTAGACGACGAGGTCGTGTCCGGCGCGGGCGGCCGTCTCCACGAGTTCGGCGTACAGCTCCGACTCCGCGCGCGCCGAAAGCAGCCGCAGCGGCGCGAGGTACTGACCGAGCAGCAGCGCGTGCGGCTTCCGCCCCGCGCGGGTCCGTGTGACGCCGATCTCGGCCACGACCGCGCGGAAGGCGCCCGCATCGATCGGTTCGGATGGGATCCCGTATTCCGTCAGCAGCATGGGTTCGAGACCCGGCACCAGCTCGAGGTGCAGGACGCGGTCGATCCTGCTCCACATCCGGTTCGGCAGCGCGTCGCGGGTCGGGCCGTAGCTCATGAGCCCCTCGGCGTAGACGGTCGCCGAGGCGCTCGCGAACACGGCGAGGATCGATCTCGCGGGCGGCGTCTGGATGGATTCGAGGGCCAGATCGACCTGGTCGTCGTCGGGGATGCCGAGCTCGCGGCGGAACGCGCGCTCCCACAGCGGCAGCTCGTCCGACCTCGGCCGGAACCCCTTGGGGTGCAGTGGCGCGATCAGGTCGTTGTAAGAGCGGACGTCGTCGAACCTGGCCAGCAACGAGGCGAGCGAGGGGTCGCGCTCGAAGCGCCCTGCGGTCTCCGGTTCCGCCGAGTTGACCGACACGAGCAGGATCCTCCGGTCCGCCGCCGGGAATGCTCCCGCATCGATCGCCGCGACGAGGACCATCAGCTGGTACGCGGCCGACACCTCGAAGACCCCGGTGGTTCCGCTCACCGGAGCCCCTCGAGGATCCGGGCGCGCCGTGGGTCGCTCGCCGCGATCGTCGCCTCGATCAGCTCCGCCGGCAGCGAGCGGAGGGTGCGGCGCGCCCGTTCGCGGAACCGCCGGTGCACGGCGGGGTGCAGCCGCGCGTGGCTCTCCTCGTGGTGCGCGATGAGGCCGGCGTAGGTGCGCACGAACTTCGGCCGGTACGCGGCGAGGCCCGGGTCGTCGAGCTCAGCACCGATCAGGTCCAGCGAGTCGAAGAAGTGCAGCTGCCGTTCGTCTCCGATCGTCGTCAACGACCCGGTCACGTCCCGTCGGTAGAACAGCCCGAGCAGGCCGACCACCGCGTAGGTGTCGGCGTGGAGGTGCAGCCGCCATGCCATCAGGCGGTCCTCGGCCGTGTGGAGGCGCGGGTCGACGACGAGCAGCCCACGGTCCCGCAGCCGCATGTCGTACACCGCGGACCACGCGTACGGGTAGTCGACCATCGTCATCCGGGCGGCGTCCGTGCCGATCCCCTCCCGGGCGTCGAGCGCCCGGTTCCTCCTCGCCTCCGGCGCGCGATGCGTGGCTCGGGTGAAGCCCTTGGCCTGCACGTGGTCGGTGCGGACGAAGTCGACCCCGAGGCGCTCGATCGCCTCGACGAGGCGTTCCAGATAGCCGGCCGCGTACCAGTCGTCCGCGTCGAGGAACGTGACGTAGCGGCCGCGCGCGGCACGGACGCCGATGTTGCGCGCCTCCGCCAGGCCCAGCGCGGTCGTGTTCGTGAGCACGGTCGCCGTTCCGCGGGTCGGGGTGAACCCGGCGAGCAGCGCCGCCGTCGCATCGGTCGATCCGTCGTCGACGAGCAGCCACTCCACGTCGTCGGCAACGTTCTGCTGGATGCTGGCGAACGTGTTCGGGAGGAACCGTGCAACGTCATGGCACGGGACCACGACGGACAGTCTCATCGGGGCACGGTATCCAGCCGCCGATCGCCGGGTGCCGCTGTCCACCTCCGCGTCACCGATCGTTCAGACGCTCGTCGATCGCCCCGCGCGGATCGGGGTGACGGGAGGCCACCGCGACACGCCGGTACACTGGTGCGCCGCCTCCGGGCGTGGAGGAGGAGATGCGGGTCGTGGCTCTGATCGTGCAGAAGTTCGGCGGCTCGTCCGTCGCCGATGCCGAGAGCATCAAGCGCGTGGCGAAGCGCATCGTCGAGACCCGCAAGGCGGGCAACGAGGTCGTCGTCGCCGTGTCCGCGATGGGCGACACCACCGACGACCTCCTGGACCTCGCCCACCGGGTCACCCTGCTGCCCGCGCCCCGCGAGCTCGACATGCTGCTGACCGCGGGGGAGCGCATCTCGATGGCGCTGCTCGCGATGGCGATCAAGAGCATGGGGCACGACGCGCGCTCGTTCACGGGCAGCCAGGCCGGCATGATCACGGACGCCCAGCACGGCGCCGCGCGGATCGTCGACGTGACGCCGGGCCGGGTCCGCGCCGCGCTCGACGAGGGCGCGATCGCGATCGTGGCCGGCTTCCAGGGCTTCAACCGCGGCACGGGCGACATCACGACGCTCGGCCGAGGCGGCTCCGACACCACCGCCGTCGCGCTCGCCGCGGCGCTGCGGGCCGATGTCTGCGAGATCTTCACCGACGTCGACGGCATCTTCACCGCCGACCCCCGCATCGTGCCGCGGGCACGCAAGGTGCCGCGGATCACCAGCGAGGAGATGCTCGAGCTCGCCTCCGCCGGCGCGAAGGTGCTCTACATCCGCGCCGTCGAGTACGCACGGCGGCACGGCGTCACCCTGCACGTGCGCTCGTCGTTCAACAACAACGAGGGCACCATCGTCTACAACCCGGCGGGGCCGGGGCTCGACCAGAACGGAGCACCCGTGGAAGAACCGGTCATCGCCGGTGTCGCCACCGATCTCTCGGAGGCGAAGATCACGGTCGTCGGCATCCGCGACGAGCCGGGCAAGGCCGCCGAGCTGTTCACCACCGTCGCCCGGACCGGCGCCAACATCGACATGATCGTGCAGAACGTGTCGGCGGCCGCCACCGGGCTGACGGACATCTCGTTCACGCTGCCGAAGGCGTCCGCGCAGGCCGTGATCGCCGCGCTCTCCGCCGAGCAGGAGACCCTCGGCTTCGCCTCCCTCCAGCACGACGACCAGATCGGCAAGCTCGCGCTGGTCGGAGCGGGCATGCGGACGAACGTCGGCGTCTCGGCGCGGCTGTTCCGCGCGCTGTCCGACGCGGGGATCAACATCGAGATGATCTCGACCTCCGAGATCCGCATCTCCGTCGTCACCCGGGCCGACTCGGTCACGGCCGCCACGCTGGCGATCCATACCGCGTTCGGGCTCGACGGCGACGAGGATGCCGTGGTGTACGGAGGGACGGGACGATGACCCTTCGAGAGCCTCAGGGCGGCGGTGGGCTGCGCGTCGGTGTGGTCGGGGCGACCGGGCAGGTCGGGGCCGTGATGCGCCGGCTGCTGGAGGAGCGCGACCTCGAGATCGAGTCGATCCGCTTCTTCGCCTCCGTGCGCTCGGCCGGGAAGACGCTGCCGTGGCGCGGCGAGCAGCTCGTGATCGAGGACTCGGCGACGGCCGACCCCTCCGGTCTCGACGTCGCCCTGTTCAGCGCCGGCGCCACCGCGTCCCGAGCGCTCGCGCCGCGGTTCGCCGATGCCGGCGCGATCGTGATCGACAACTCGAGCGCCTGGCGGATGGACCCCGACGTGCCGCTGATCGTCAGCGAGGTGAACCCGGAGGCGCTCAGCGAGGCGCGCAAGGGCATCGTCGCGAACCCGAACTGCACGACCATGGCCGCGATGCCGGTGCTGAAGGTGCTGCACGACGACGCCACCCTCACGCGGCTGACGGTCAGCACCTACCAGGCGGTGTCCGGCAGCGGGCTCGCCGGTGTGGAGGAACTCGCCGACCAGGTCGAACGCGCGATCGCCGGCGGCGACATCCGGTCGCTGACCCACGACGGCTCCTCCATCGACCTCGGCGAGCCGCAGAAGTACGTGCGTCCCATCGCGTTCGACGTGGTGCCGTTCGCCGGCAACCTCGTCGACGACGGCAGCGACGAGACGGACGAGGAGCAGAAGCTGCGGAACGAGAGCCGGAAGATCCTCGGGATCCCCGATCTGCTCGTGTCCGGCACCTGCGTGCGCGTTCCCGTGTTCACGGGCCACTCGCTGTCGATCAACGCGGAGTTCGCGCAGCCGCTGTCGCCCGAGCGCGCCAAGCAGCTGCTGGCCGATGCGCCCGGCGTGGTGCTGACGGACGTGCCGACCCCGCTCGAGGCGGCCGGCAAGGACCCGAGCTTCGTGGGCCGCATCCGCGGCGACGAGGGCGCGCCGGCCGGCCGCGGGCTCGCGCTGTTCGTCAGCAACGACAACCTCCGCAAGGGCGCCGCGCTGAACGCGGTGCAGATCGCCGAGCTCGTCGCCGCGACCCTCGCCCGCCGCTGAGGACCACCTTCACAAGGAAGGCAGCTTCGGCCGGTCGCTCACGCGCTCGCGGTTAGGCTCGAAACCATGGCGCAGGACGAGACGATCGATGTTGTTCTGATCGGCGGCGGGATCATGAGCGCCACTCTCGGGACGCTGCTGCACGCGTTGCAGCCGGACTGGAGCATCCGCATCTACGAGCGGCTCGGCGACGTCGCGCAGGAGAGCAGCAATCCCTGGAATAACGCGGGCACCGGGCACGCCGCGCTCTGCGAGCTGAACTACACGGCGGAGCGGCCGGACGGCTCGATCGACATCTCGAGCGCGGTGCGGGTGAACGAGCAGTTCCAGGTCTCGCGCGAGTTCTGGTCGTCCCTCGCCCGGCACGCGCAGCTTCCCTCCGAGACGATGTTCATCAACTCGACGCCGCACATGACGTTCGTCCGCGGCGACGAGCACGTCGACTTCCTCCGACGCCGGTGGGAGGCGATGACCGACCACCCGCTGTTCTCCGACATGGAGTACTCGGAGGATCCGCAGGTCATCAACGACTGGGCACCGCTGCTGATGGTGGGCCGGGACCGCGACGAGAAGGTCGCCGCGACGCGCGCGGAGGCCGGCACCGACGTCGACTTCGGCGCCCTCACGCACGCGCTGATCGACAACCTCGTCGACGACGGCGCGGACCTGCGGCTGAACACCGAGGTCACGGGCCTGAAGCGGCAGAAGGACGGCATCTGGCGGATCCGCTCGCGGCATTCGGTCGGCCTCGACAAGCAGGAGGCGCGCGCACGGTTCGTGTTCGTCGGCGCCGGCGGCTGGGCGCTGAAGCTGCTGCAGAAGGCCGGCATCCCCGAGGCGCGGGGATACGGCCTGTTCCCGATCAGCGGCCAGTGGCTGCGCGCGGACGACCCGGCGCTCGTCGCCAAGCACCGCGCGAAGGTCTACGGCAAGGCGTCCATCGGCGCCCCGCCGATGAGCGTCCCGCACCTCGACACCCGCATCGTGGACGGGCAGGCGTCGCTGCTGTTCGGTCCCTACGCCGGCCTGTCCCCGCGGTTCCTGAAGAAGGGCAACCTGCTCGACCTGCCGCTGTCGGTGCGGCCGCACAACCTGATCCCGATGCTCGCGGTCGCGAAGGACAACTTCGCGCTCGTGCAGTACCTGGTGCGCGAGCTGACGAAGTCGAGACGGTCGAAGTTCGCCTCGCTGCAGGAGTTCTATCCCGACGCGGACCCGAAGGACTGGTACCCCCTGAGCGCGGGGCAACGTGCGCAGGTCATCAAGAAGGACCCGAAGAAGGGCGGCGTGCTGCAGTTCGGCACGGAGGTGGTCGGCGGCGCCGACGGCACCATCGCCGCACTGCTCGGGGCCTCGCCCGGCGCCTCCACCGCTGCCGCGATCATGCTCGACGTGCTGCGGCGCTCGTTCCCGGATCAGCTCGCGAGCTGGGAGCCCGCACTGCGCGAGCTCATCCCGACGTACGGCTCGCTGGTCTCGGACGACCCGCGGAACATGCGCCGCATCCAGGAGTCGACCGCGAAGGCGCTGGGCCTCACCGCATAGGGGACCCGGCCCTCTCGCTGGTCGAGGAGCGACGAAGGAGCGTCTCGAGACCACCGAGAAGCTGACGTACCTCCAGTGCGGGGTGATTCCTTCGAGAGCCTCAGGACATCGCTCGAGGCTCGCTGCGCTCGCACCTCGATCAGAGAGACTGCTGGCTTGTATTTGAGTCGAACATGTGTTCGACTCTCCACATGCGGTGGGCGGGGCAGCAGGTCGGAGCGGAGGCGCCCGACGCGCTCCCGGGGCTCGCGAAGGTCCATGATCTCGTGCGCACTTCCAGGCCTCCGGAGTTCGCCGGCATGACCTTCTACGAGGTGCGGGCGAAGTCCGCGCTCAACAAGGTGCCCGGCAGCGTTCCCGGAACGCCGTACGGCTGGACCATCAACCCGTACCGCGGCTGCTCGCACGCCTGCGTGTACTGCTTCGCGCGGCCGACCCACCGGTACCTCGAGTTCGACGATCCGGGGTCGTTCGACGCCGAGGTCGTCGTCAAGGTCAACGTTGCCGAGGTGCTGCGGGTCGAGCTCGCCAAGCCCTCGTGGCAGCGCTCGCCGGTCGCGCTCGGCACGAACACGGACCCGTACCAGCGGGCGGAGGGGCGCTACCGGCTGATGCCGGGGATCCTGGAGGCGCTAGCCGACTCGGGCACGCCGGTATCGCTGCTGACGAAGGGGACCCTCCTCCGGCGCGACCTGCCGCTGCTCGCGCGGATGGCCGAGCGCGGAGCTGTGGACCTCGCGATGTCGGTCGCGATCTTCGATCCCGAGCTGCAGGCGCTCGTCGAGCCGGGGACGCCGAGCGCTGCTGCTCGACTCGCGACCGTGCGGGCGGCGCGGGAGGCGGGCCTCGAGTGCGGGGTGTTCCTGATGCCGGTGCTGCCGTACCTGACCGATTCGATCGCGCATCTCGATGCGGCGTTCGCGGCGATCGCGGAGGCCGGTGCCTCCTACGTCGTCTGGTCAGCGCTGCACCTGAAGCCGGGCGTGAAGCAGTGGTACCTCGACTGGGTGCACGCGCACGTCCCGCAGCACGACGCGGCGTACCGGCGGCTGTACGCGGTCGGCCCCTACGCGCCGAAGGACTACCGGCGGTGGCTCGCGGACCGCATCGAGCCGCTGCTCGCGAAGCACGGTCTGCATCGCGGTGCGGTCGACGATTCGACCGGGACGACGAGGTCGCGGTCGGCGGGGATCGTGACCGCGACCGCTGCGGCCGCCCAGCCGACGCTGTTCTGACCCCAGTTCGGGTGCACGCGTGCACGGATCGCGTTCCCGATGCGGGCCCCTCGTCCATCATCGTGAGATCGGGGTGTGACGACCGTCCTCCGATGGCTGGAGCCGCATGAGCGTCGACGACGATCTGCCGCCCGTGCCGACCGTGATCGGCGGCGCGGCGCGAACGGCGGGATCGAGCCCGCCCGCCGCGCCGAGCAGCGCGCCGCAGCGGGCGGTGCGCCTCGCGCTGCTCGACGACCACGAGGTGCTGCTCGACAGCATGGCGTCCTGGCTGCGCGCGAACGCGCCCGACTTCGACGTCACCCTGACCGCCACCTCCTGGCTGCAGCTCGTGCACAGCCCGGCGTTCCCGACCGATCTGGTGCTCGTCGATGTGCAGCTGAGCGAGCCCGTATCGCTCGAAGCCCGGATCAGGACCTGCCGCGCGGCCGGCGCGACGGTGATCGTGCTGACCGGGCTCGACACCCCCGATCTGCGCGAGCGCGCGCTGCGGGCGGGCGCCGCGGCGTTCCTCGGGAAGTCCCAGCCCCTGGCCGAGGTGGTGGACGTCGCGCGCGAGGTGATGGGCATCACCGCCGGCGGGCACGCGCAGCGCGACTGGCGCCCGCTCCCGCGCGCGGCGGAGCAGGTCGAGCGCCCCCGGCTGAGCCTCGGCGAGGAGGCGGCGCTGCGGCTCTACGCCTCCGGCCGCTCCACCAGCGAGGTCGCCGCCGAGATGCACGTGCAGTTCGAGACCGCCAAGACCTACCTCCGCCGCGTCCGCGAGAAGTACGCGCGCGTGAACCGGCCGGCGAGCCGGAAGGCGGATCTGGTCGAACGCGCGACCGAAGACGGGTACATCTAGAACCGTGGCGAAGCTCTACTTCCGATACGGCGCGATGAACAGCGGCAAGAGCACGGCGCTGCTCCAGGCCGCGTACAACTACGAGGAGCGCGGGCAGCGGGTGCTGCTGGCGAAACCCGGCCTCGATGCGAAGGGGGACCGCGACGTCGTATCGCGGCTCGGCGTGACCCGCCCGGTGCACTTCCTGATCGGGGCGGACGCCGATGTGCTCGAGCTGTTCTTCGCGCAACGCCGGGCGATGCTGCAGGCGACGGGGTCGCCGGTCGCCTGCCTCCTGATCGACGAGGCGCAGTTCCTGGCGCCGTCGCAGGTGAACGACCTGCTGCGGATCGCCGTCGTGCAGGACGTACCCGTATTGGCATACGGCATCCGGACCGACTTCCGCACGGAGGCGTTCCCCGGCAGCGCGCGCCTGCTCGAGGTCGCGCACAGCCTGGAGGAGCTGAAGACGATCTGCCGCTGCGGTCGCAAGGCGCTGTTCAACGCACGGAAGATCGGCGACATGTACGTCTTCGACGGCCAGCAGGTCGCGATCGACACCCTGAACGACGTGACCTACGAGTCGCTCTGCGCGGCCTGCTACCTGGCCGAGTCGGGCGGCGTGCTCGACGGCGAGACCGTCTCGGCCGGCGACCCGCTCCGCCCGGACGCCGACTTCAGCTGACCCACTCTCCGTTTTGTAGGCAGAACCTGCCTACAAAACGGAGGGTCTGATCACTGGGGGTAGGGGGCTCCGCCCGATTCGAGCAGCGCCACCAGCTTCGCGAGCCGGTTCGCGCGGGCGGTCGGGCTCGGGGCCGTGACGGTCCGGTGGATGACGGCGTAGCGGTTCACCCGGTTGAGCTCGGTGAACCGGGCGCTCGCGGCCGGTGATACAGCGAGCGCGGCCGCGAGGTCCTCCGGCACCTCCGCACTCGCGGAGCCGGCGTAGGCGCGGTCCCAGCGGCCGTCCGCCTGCGCGCGATCCACCTCCGCCTGTCCCCTGGGCCGCATCCTGCCGTCCGCCACGAGCGCCGCCACGATGCCGACGTTCCGCTCCGACCACAGCGACCGCCGCCGCCGCGGTGTGAACCGCTGGGCGAAGACGAGGCCGTCGATGCTGTTCTTCGGCCCGTCGATCCAGCCGCTGCAGAGCGCCTCCTCCAACGCCTCGTCGTACCGGAGGGAGGTGGGGGCGACGACACCCTTCTTCGCGAGCGCGAGCCAGACGCCGTCCGACGCGCTCTCGTGCTCGTCGAGCCAGGCGCGCCACGCAGCCGCGTCGGCGACGACGAGGGCGTCAGCCAGAGCGATCATGCGGCAATTCAGTCATATCGGTCGGGATAGCGGGATTCGAACCCACGACCTCCTCGTCCCGAACGAGGCGCGCTACCAAGCTGCGCTATATCCCGGTGCCCGCTCGGAAGCGGGCTGGGTAAGGATAGCGGATGCCTCGCCCGGTGGCCGCCGCGAACCCCGCCGCTCCATGACTGCCCCGCCTGCACCGGCGGGCGGGGGAGTCACTCCGGGGCGGGTTACGCCGAGCGGGCCGTCAGCGTCAGGAGGGTCGCCTCCGGGCGGCAGGCGAAGCGCACCGGCGCCCAGATCGACGTTCCGAGGCCCGCGGAGACCTCGAGCGTCCCTGTGCGGCCGTCGTGCGTCCACTCCGAGACGCCCTTGACCTGCTCGCGGGGGATGTCGCAGTTCGTGACCAGGGCGCCGAAGCCGGGGACGCACACCTGGCCACCGTGCGTGTGACCCGCGAGCAGCAGGTCGGCGCCGCGGTCGACCAGCGCATCGAGGATGCGGCGGTACGGGGCGTGCGTGACGCCGAGCGTGAGCGCCGGCTTCACCTTCCGCGACCGCAGCCCGCGGAGGCCCGGGGAGAGCGCTCCGAGGTCGTCGTACTCGCGGTGCGGATCGTCCGTGCCGAAGGCGTCGATCGGCACGCCGCGCACGATCAGGCGCGCCGTCCGGTTGTTCAGATCGGTCCACCCCAGGGAGGCCAGGTACTCGCCGAGCTCGGCCGTGTCGAGGCGCTCGGGCTCCCGCGGGACGCTGGAGGGACCCATGAAGTAGCTGAACGGGTTCTTCGGCTGCGGGGCCCAGTAGTCGTTCGAGCCCCACACGTGCACGCCGGGAACGCCACGGAACGGCTCGAGCGCGGCCTTGATGCCGAGCAGGCCGAGCGGGTGCCCGAGGTTGTCGCCGGTGTCGACCACGAGGTCCGGCTCGAGGTCCGCGAGCTCGCGGACGAAGCGCTGCTTCTTCCGCTGCCACGGCGCCATGTGCAGGTCCGAGAGATGCAGGACCTTGAGATCGGGGGAGCCGGGCGCGAGGAGGGGAAGGGTCGACCGGCGCAGGGTGAAAGCGGTGCGCTCGATCCCGATGCCCCAGACCGCGGCGGCGCCTCCTGCGACCGCGGCGCCTTTCAGCATCGCGCCTACTGCTGCTGCTGGCATGCGGTCGGGTCGCCGTCGACGTTCAGGGTCAGCTGCGTCATCGCCGGATCGACGGGCGTACCCGCAGCCGGATCCTGAGCGAGCACCCGGCAGGTGTTCGCACCGGTGGGCGTGGACTGCAGCTGCACGTTCGTGAAGCCCGCGCCCGAGAGCGCGCCGAGCGCCTGCGACAGCGTCATCGTGATCGCGACGTTCGGGATCGGCACGCTCGTTCCGGGCGGTGTCGTCGGTTGCACGACCGGCGCAGGACCGGAGCTCTTCGTGATCGTGATCAGGGAGCCGGACGACGCGGACGAGCCGGCACCGGGATCCGTCGACACGACAGAGCCGGACGGCACGGAGTCGGAGGAGGTGCTGCCACCCGTCTTCACCTGGAAGCCAGCGGCCTGCAGCGTCTTCTTCGCCGCACTCACGGTCGCGCCCGTGACGTCGGGCACGGCGACCTTCTGGCCGTAGAGGTACTGGGACTCCGGCTGCGGCCAGGAGTCGTCGCCGCCGAACTTCGCGGTGTTCGCGGCCATGATCGCGCTCCACACGCAGTGCCGTGTGTCGGAGGCGCGAGAGGATCCGTTGCAGTACGGGAATCCCCTCGTGAGGCGGAGGCTCTGCTTCGGCGCGGTCAGGCCGACGTTCCCGACCCACACCGCAGTCACGGCCTTCGTCGTGCCGCCGACGACCCACGTGTCGATCGCATCGTTGGTGGTGCCGGTCTTCGCGAACCCCCACGCGCTCCCGGTCGCGCCTCTGTCCGCAGCCGCCGTGCCGGCGGTGAGGACACCGTGGAGTGCGTATCCGGCCGCGACAGCGATCGATGACGGGATGGCTTGGTGGCAATCCGCCTCCGGGACCTTCACCGATTTGCCGGACGACGTGATGATCTTGTCGATGGCGATCGCTGCGCAGACGTTGCCCTTGTCGGCGATCCCGGCATATGCGGTCGCCATCGTCAACGGTGCGACCTCATTCGTCCCGAGGATCGAGGAGGGGTTCCTGTACTGCAGATCCTCGCCGTCAGCCCGGTGGACCAGCAGCTCCTTCGCGCGATCGCGGATGTCGCAGAGGTCGAGCTTCTCAGCCATCGAGGCGTAGGCGCCGTTGACGCTCTTCTCCGTGGCGAGCATGACGGTCTGGAAGCCGCCCTCGCCGGCCTCGTCGTTCTTCACGGGGTACGGGGCCGTCGGTTGCTTGCATGCTGTGATGTCGCCGGCAGGGATGGTCCGGCCGCTTCCATCCACGACCTCGTATAGGCCATGGTTCTTCTCGAGCCAGTCGATCAGGGAGAACGTCTTGTAGGTCGAGCCCGGCTGGAATCCGCCAGAACCGCCATAGGTCTCGTCCGTGTTCCAGTTCACCGCCGTGGCGGTGTAGGACTTGCCTCCCGTCCCCTTCCCGCCCGAGTTGTCGTACCGCTTGCTCTGGACCATCGAGAGGATGTGACCGGTACCCGGTTGCACACTGACGGCCGCTGCGCCCAAGTCCGTGCCGGCGGGGGATCGTGCGGGCACGTAGGCCTTGATCGCCGTGCTGGCTTTCGCCTGCAGGGTCAGGTCGAGCGTCGTGTAGATCTTCCAACCCGAGCTCTGCAGCTTCGAGTACCGCTCGGCGGACGTGGCGCCGAACACCGGGTCGTTCTGGACGACCCGGCTGACGTAGTCGCAGAAGTACGCGGCCGAGCCCGCGCCGGCGCACCCGGTCGTCGTCGGCGTGATCTTCGGCGTGATGGGCGTCTTGATCGCCGCGTCGTACTGCGCCCGCGTGATCATCTTGTACTTCAGCTCGACGCCGAGGACGTAGTCCCGCCGGATCTTGTTCGCCGGGATGTTCGCCTTCACGTCGATCCGCAGGGTGTTCGGGTTGTTGACGGTCGCCATCAGGCTCGCGGCCTGCGCGACCGTGAGGTCCTTCGTCTTCGTGTCGAAGTAGTAGTGCGCGGCCGCCTCGATGCCGTAGATCCGCCCGCCGAAGCCCGCGATGTTCAGGTAGCCGAGCAGGATCTTCTGCTTCGAGTACTCCTTCTCGAGCCCGATCGCGTTGCGGGCCTCGCGCAGCTTCCGCTGGATCCCGCCCGTGCAGTCCGCGTACGCGGCCTCCACCTTCGCCTGGGTCGGCAGCAGCTCCGCCTCCTGGATGCAGACGTTCTTCACGTACTGCTGCGAGATCGTGGAGGCGCCGCGGCTGCTGTGGTGCACGACGTTGTTGACGACCGCGGAGAGGATCCCCAGCGGATCGACGCCGCCGTGGTCGTAGAAGCGCGGGTCCTCGGCGCCGAGCGTCGCGTTCTTCACCGTCGCGGGCACGTCGTCCCACTCGATGACGTCGCGGTTCTGGTTGTAGAAGGAGGCGAGCAGCACGGGCTTGGTGCCGCGCTTCGCGTAGATCTCCGTCTTCTGCTGGTACTTCGTGATCTTCAGGTCCTCGGGGAGCGCGGCGAAGAGGCCGGTCGTCCCCTTCGCGCTCGCGGTGAGGGCGATCGCCGGCGCCACGCCGACCGTCACCATCAGACCCGCGACCACGGCGATACCGAGGATCCCCAGTACTGCGGACCCGGTGCGGCGGGGGGAGGCGGACATAGTCTTGATGCTAGGTCGGGGCCTCCACACTGCCCGGCGCCCCGCCGCAACCCCCAAAAAGGAGGACGTGTGCCCGTCTGGGAGTACGTGACCACCCCGCTGCTGATCCACAACACCACCGCGATCCTCAACACCTGGGGTGCGCAGGGGTGGGAGCTGGTGCAGATCGTCGTCGGTCCCGAGGGGGGCCTCGTCGCCTACCTGAAGCGCCAGAAGGCGGACGCCTGATGGCCGTGGCCGACCGCCTCGCCGAGCTGGGACTGGTCCTGCCCGAGGTCGCGGCACCCGCAGGGTCGTACGTCCCGGCCGTCGCGAGCGGCGAGCTCGTCTTCACCTCCGGTCAGCTGCCGTTCGTCGACGGGACGCTGCCGACGACCGGCGTGCTCGGCCTCGACGTCTCGGTGGAGGCGGCCGCCGACCTCGCCGCCGTCGCCGCGCTCAACGGGCTCGCGGCCGTCGCGTCGCTGCTCGGCGGTCTCGACCGCGTGGTCCGGGTCGTCAAGGTGACCGGGTTCGTCGCTTCCGCACCCGGCTTCACGCAGCAGCCGACCGTGATCAACGGCGCCTCGAACCTGCTCGTCGACGTGTTCGGCGAGCACGGCCGCCACGCCCGCTCCGCTGTCGGTGTCGCCGCGCTGCCGCTCGGCTCCCCGGTCGAGGTGGAGCTCGTCGTCCAGTTCCACTGAGCGTCGCGGATCCGCACGTCTGTCGCCGATCCGCGAAGCTCGGGACCGGGTCCGCGCTAGTCACGACGATCCCCGGATTCATGCGCGACACGCCGGTAACGACTCGCGTTGAAATCGCTTGCAACGGACCTCGAAGTGGGTACACTCGCAGACGTCGAGTGAAGAGCTTGGCTTGCGGCGCTGTCGATTCCCCCCAGTCGGGCGCTGCTGAGGCGGCACCTGTTCCCCCCAATAGGTGCCGCTTCTTCTTTTATGGC
>NZ_CAXTHO010000077.1:0-5280 GCF_964244015.1 uncultured Amnibacterium sp.
GGAGGTGCGGGAGATGCTCCGGACCGACCTGGTCCACCTCGAGCACCACCTGCATGGCGGCCCCGCGCCCGAGGGGCCACCCGTGCGGCTGTGGCTGCAGAACGCGGACCGCTGGCTCGGGCTCGAGACCTGGCCGCCGGAGGGCTCCGGCACGCGGCAGCGGTACTTCTCGTCCGACGGCGCGCTGCTCGCCGAACCGTCCGTCGACGGATCAGGGCCCAGCACGTTCGTGTTCGACCCCGCGGACCCGACGCCGGTGGAGGGGGGCCCGCTGCTCGCGCCGCCGGCGATGCAGGCCGACAACGGGGTGATGGAGTCCGCACTCGACGTCGTCGTGTTCACGGGCGTCCCCGAGCCCGTCGATCTGGACCTGGTCGGCGAGGTGCGGGCGACGGTCTTCGTGCGCCCCGAGCTGGAGTACGCCGACGTGTTCGTCCGCCTCTGCGACGTCGATCAGGAGGGGGTGTCGCGCAACGTCGTCGACGGCATCCGCAGGCTGGATCCGCTGACCGTTCCCGCGCCGGACGTGATGGTCGGCGCCGACGGGGTGCTGCAGGTCGAGGTCGAGCTGTTCCCGACCGCCTACCGGGTGCTGGCGGGGCACCGGCTCCGGGTCGTCGTGAGCGGCGGCGCGGTCCCGCGGTTCGCCCCGAATCCCGGTGACGGCACCCCCTCCGGGGACTGGACGACCGGCCGACCCTGCCGGTTCGAGGTGTTCCACGACGGCGACCACGCCTCGCACCTCACGCTGCAGGTTCGGGAGGAGGGCGCCTGAACGCCCTCGACTCCGTCCGTCGCGGGCTCCTGGTGATCTCGAGGCTCGCTTCGCTCGCACCTCGATCAGCGGGTCAAGCGGATTAGGGCGGGGCACCGACGATCAACCGGCGACCAGGCGGCGGGTGGCACGATGCCGCGCGTGAAGACCCTCGACCTGCCCCAGACCGACCTGTCCGCGCCGAACGTCATCCTCGGGCTGATGCGGATCCCCGACATGAGCGACGAGGAGATCCGCACCCTCGTCCGCACGGCGATCGACGTCGGCGTGACGATGTTCGACCACGCCGACGTGTACGGCGGCGACCACCTCTGCGAGCGCCGGTTCGGCGAGGCGATGGCGTTCACCCCCGCCGAGCGCGACGCCGTGATCATCCAGTCGAAGGTCGGCATCCACGACGGCACCTTCGACTTCTCGACCGAGCACATCCTCGCCTCGGTCGACGAGTCGCTCACGGCGCTGCGCACCGACCACCTCGACGCGCTCCTGCTGCACCGCCCCGACGCGCTCGTCGAACCCGACGAGGTCGCCGCCGCGTTCGACGCGCTGGAGGCGGCGGGCAAGGTGCGCGCATTCGGCGTCTCGAACCACACGCCGTACCAGGTGGAGCTGCTGAAGCGGTCCGTCCGGCAGCCGCTCGCGTTCAACCAGGTGCAGCTGAGCATCACGCACGCCGCGCTGATCGCCGCGGGCGTCGCCTCCAACATGGTCGCGCTGGACCAGTCGATCGACCGGGACAACGGGATCCTCGACTACGCGCGCCTGAACGGGATCACGCTGCAGGCCTGGTCGCCCTACCAGGCGGGGTTCTTCACGGGCACGTTCATCGGCGACCGGGAGCACTACGCCGAGCTGAACGACGCGCTCGACGACCTGGCCGCGCAGTACGACGTGACGCCGACGGGGATCGCGACCGCGTGGATCGCTCGGCACCCGGCCGACATGCAGGTCATCCTCGGCACCACGAAGCCCGAGCGGGTGCGGGAGGCGGCGGCGGGCTCCGAGCTGCGCCTCACCCGCCCGGAGTGGTACCGCCTCTTCACCGCGGCCGGCCACACCGTCCCCTGATCGGCCTGATTTCATATATCCGGGGATCTGCCGCCGACGCGGGCAGATCCCCGGATATATGAAAGCGCGCAGGCGCGGACGGGCAGGGAGGTGCTCACGAAGTGGGTGTCGGAGCCCTCGGTAGGATTTCTGCATGCCTTCCGGTGACCGTCTCGTCTGGATCGACTGCGAGATGACCGGGCTGGACCTCACCGTCGACGAGCTCGTCGAGGTCGCCGTGGTCGTCACCGACTTCGAGCTGACGGTGCTGGACCCGGGCTTCGACGTCGTCATCAAGCCGTCGGACGCCGCCAGGGACCACATGGGCGACGTCGTGGTGAAGATGCACACCTCCTCCGGCCTGCTCGAGGCGATGGAGCAGGGCGTGACGCTCGACGAGGCGCAGCGGCAGGTGCTCGAGTACCTGCGACGCTTCGTGCCGCAGGCGGGTCAGGCTCCGCTCGCGGGCAACACGATCGGCACCGACCGCGGCTTCCTCGCGAAGTACATGCCCGAGGTGGACGACTTCCTGCACTACCGCAGCATCGACGTCTCCTCCTTCAAAGAGCTCGCCCGCCGGTGGTACCCGCGCGTCTACTACGCGGCGCCCACGAAGAACGGCGGGCACCGCGCCCTCGCGGACATCCTCGAGTCGGTCCGCGAGCTCGAGTACTACCGGGCGACCGTGTTCACGCCCCTGCCCGGTCCGACGTCCGAAGAGGCGCAGGCCGCAGCGACGAAGGTCACCGCCGACTTCACCACGTGAGCCGCCGAGCCGACGCTCGGGTATGCTTCCGGAGGTCCGATGGAGACATCGGACGCATGGTGGGCGTAGCTCAGTTGGTAGAGCGCTGGCTTGTGGTGCCGGAAGTCGCGGGTTCGAGCCCCGTCGTTCACCCCATGTGTTGCGACTGCTGCAGCGTCAGCGCCGGTCGCGCTCCTGCGGGATCCGCTCGGTCCGCGGGCCATCGTCGACACTGTGGATGTTGCGGTCCTCCCACGCCGGCAGCAGCAGGAGCAGCGCCAGCAGACCCAGCCCGCCACCGACGAACGGCAGCGGATCGAGGTTCTGCCCCGACGAGAGCTGGATGGCGATGCGGGCCACGCTGGCGAGCATCAGCCACCCCGCCATCACGATGTAGACGATCAGGATCGCTGCCCTCATCCGTCCAGCATGGCGATGCGTTTCCGTACGTCCCCCCAGAACCCCGTGCGGAAAGCCTCCTGGTCTGCTCCCACCGAACGGCGTTACAGTTTCGGCACCGAGTGCCTCAATGCCGAGGCGCCGGATCGCGAAGGAGCGAACTCATGGGACTGCTCGATGGCAAGGTCGTCTTCATCACCGGCGGAGGTCGCGGCCAGGGCCGCGCGCACGCCGTCGTCTCGGCGCGGGAAGGTGCCGACATCGTCTTCGTCGACACGACGAAGCCCTTCGCGACCGTGCCCTACCCGGGCACGACCGCGGAGGACATCGCAGAGACGGTGCAGCAGGTGGAGGCGCTCGACCGTCGCGTCCTCGGGATCGAGGCGGACGTCCGCGACCAGTCGGCGCTCGACGGCGCGGTCGCCTCCGGCATCGCCGAGTTCGGCAAGATCGACTGCCTGATCGCGAACGCCGGTATCTGGACGCTCTCGTCGGTGCAGGACATGACCGACGAGACCTGGCAGGAGATGCTCGACATCAACATCACGGGCGTCTTCCACGCCGTCCGTGCCGTCGCGCCGCACATGATCGAACGGCAGCAGGGGTCGATCGTGCTGACATCGTCCACCAACGGCATCGAGGGCGGGGCGAACTACTCCCACTACACCGCCGCGAAGTTCGCCGTCGTCGGCTTCATGAAGTCGATCGCGCTCGAGCTCGGCCAGTACGGCATCCGCGCCAACACGGTGAATCCCGGTGCGATCCTCACCGGCATGACGAACAACCAGCCGGCCTGGGACATGTTCGCCGGGCACCCGGGCGGCACCCACGAGGACCTGCTGGCAGGCGGGCACTCCTTCACGGCGCTGAAGGGTGTCGGCTTCATGGATCCCGAGGTGATCGCGAACGGCGCGCTGTTCCTCAACTCGGCGCTCGCGGCGACGATCACGGGCGTCTCGCTGCCGATCGATGCGGGACATCTGGCGCTCGCTGGCATCAATCCCGACCCGAAGTAGCGTTCTCGGATCATGCCGCACCTCCTGCACCTCGATTCGTCGATCGACCCCGCCAGGTCCCGCTCGCGCGCCATCACGGCGGCGTTCGTGGAGACCTGGCGGGGCAGGAGCGGCGGTCACACCGTCACCTACCGGGACCTGCACGCGCGGCCGGTGCCGCATCTGACGGACGCCGCGTCGCACTGGGCGCCGCGACTCCGCAGGCCGGAGGACTCCCCTCCGGCTGCGGAGTCGGCACTGCAGACCGAGCTCATCGACGAGCTGCTCGCCGCGGACGTGCTGCTCATCGGGGCGCCGATGTACAACTACTCGCTGCCGTCGTCGCTGAAGGCGTGGATCGATCACATCCACGTGCCCGGCGTCACGGCGCCGTTCGACACGGCGGATCAGCCGCTCGCCGGACGGCCCGCGGTCATCGCGACGAGCCGCGGCGCCGTGTACGACGCCGGTACGCCGTCGGAGGGGTGGGACCACACCGTGCCGCCGCTCCGGCTCGTGCTCGGCTCGGCGCTGGGGATGGACGTCACGGTGCTCGAGACGAACCTGACGCTCGCCGACTCCGTGCCGGCGCTGTCGGACCAGCAGGAGCGGGCAGCCGGGGAACTGGCCGCGGCGACGGCGAGGGCGAGGGAGCTCGCCCTCACGATCGCCGGCTGACCCGGTGCCGATCGACCTGACCGCCGACGAGTTCGAAGCGATCGTCGAGGAGGAGCTGGATGCGCTCCCCGACGATCTGGTCGGCGGCCTGGAGAACGTCGCGTTCGTGATCGAGGACGCGGCGGAGGACGGGGAGGACCTGTTCGGACGCTACGAGGGGGTCGATCTCACGCAACGCGGGCAGTACGGCTTCGGCGAGCTGCCCGACCGGATCGTCGTGTTCCGTCTCCCGCATCTCGCGTCGGCGGACACGGTCCAGGACCTCCGTGACGAGCTGCACACGACGCTCGTGCATGAGATCGGCCACTTCTTCGGTCTGGACGACGACCGCCTGCACGAACTCGGCTGGGCCTGAGGGCTCAGCGGTTCAGATGCGCTTCGACTCCTCGTTCGGGTCGGCCTGACCCTGCAGCGGGTCGCTGCCCTTCGCGTCGAAGCGGTAGGAGACGAACTGCTCGCCGTTCAGCTCGCGCGCGCTGCTCACCGCGTAGTCGAACTGCGCGTCGGTGCCGTCGACCAGCGCGTACTGCGTGATGCGCTCCTCCGGCTTCCCGTCCTCGAGGAAGCGGTGCTCGGTCGTGCCCTCGAGCGGACCGTCGAGGTACTCCGCGACGTACTTGTGGGTTTCGGAGGAGGTGTCG
>NZ_CAXTHO010000077.1:5290-14095 GCF_964244015.1 uncultured Amnibacterium sp.
CGTGCGTGTCGCGTCAGCGGCCGATCACCGCCACGGGATGCCAGGAGCCGGTCAGCAGCGATGCGGAGACCGCGACGCCGAGCACGACCGCCGCCGCGACGACGAGCACGGCGTCGGGCGGACCGAGACGGCTCGGACGCGCCCACGTCCGACCGCCCTGCCCACCGAACCCGCGTGCCTCCATCGCCGTCGCGAGCACGCCGCCGCGTCGCACGGAGAGCACGAGCAGCGCGAACGCCTGTCCGGCGAACCGGCGCAGGCGGCCGCGATCCGCGACGCCGCGGGCCCGCCGGGCGAGCGTCAGCGCCCGCCAGTCCTGACCCAGCAGGCCGAACAGGCGGAATGCTGCGAGCGCGCCGAGCACGAAGCGCGAGGGGAGGTGGAGGAGCTGCGCGAGGCCGTCGGCCAGCCGGGTCGCGTCGATGCCACCGAGCAGACCGGTGCCGCAGACCCCGAGCGCGAGCACGCGGAGGAACGTGGCGAGACCGAGCTGCACCGACCCCTCCGTGACGTGCACGAAGCCCCAGTCGAGCAGGACCGCGCCGCTCGCGACTCCGTAGAGCGCGATCCCGAGCCCGGCGATCGGCGCCACGATCGCGACCGGCACCATGCGCAGGACCAGGCCGCGCGGTACCACGCCCGCGACGAGGAGCAGGGCGCCGCCGAGGACCAGCGCGGTTCCCGCCGACACGACGTCGACGCTGAGCACGAGCACGATCGCGAACCCGATCGCGACGAGCAGGCGGGTGACCGGGTTCGTCCGGGCGAGCGCGCCGGTCACGCGAGGACGAGCCGCTCGGCGCCGAGCGCATCGGCGAAGCGCTCGTCGTGCGTCACCGCGAGCACGGATGACCCCTCGTCGAGCAGCTGGGCGAACAGGTCGACGAGCGCCGCCCAGGTGAGCGCGTCCTGCCCGAACGTCGGCTCGTCGACGACGAGCAGCCTCGGCGCCGTCGCCAGCGCCGTCGCGACCGAGAGGCGGCGCTGCTCGCCTCCGGAGAGCGTGAAGGGGTTGGCGTCCGCGAGCGCGCCGAGGCGCAGGGTGTCGAGCATCTCGGCCGTCCGATCGGCGACGGCGCGGTCGCCGGATCCGAGCGCTCGGGGTCCGATCGCGAGCTCCTGCCGCACGGTCGCCGCGACGAACTGGTGCTCGGGCTGCTGGAAGACGGACCCGATCCGCGGAAGCAGCTCGCGGGAGCGCCAGCGGAACGGCTCGGGGCGGAGGCAGCCCGCGAGCGCCGGCAGCGCCGCGAGACGGCCGCGCACCGGTGGCATCAGCCCCGCCGCGGTGAGCGCGAACGTCGACTTGCCCGCGCCGTTGCGGCCGAGCACCACCAGGGCACCGCCCACCCGCGCCGTCGCGTCGATGCCGCTCGCGACGGCCTCGCCGTCTCGTCCGACGACGAGCGCCTCCGCGGCGAGGAGGGGTTCGCCGGCCCGGCGCGGCGGCCGCTTCCCGCGTGGCACGAGACCCGGGACCCAGACCCCCGCGGCGCCGAGCGCCGCCCCCTGCTCTCGCAGCACCGTGTCCGGGGGGCCGTCGGCGAGCACCCCCGCCCCGGGCGCGAGCACCACGATCCGGTCGACGTGCTCCCGCCACACGTCCACCCTGTGCTCGACGACGACGAGCGTGGTACCTGCGGTCGCGGCGAGTACAGCGTCCCGCACCTCGGGCACGCCCCGCGGGTCGAGGTTCGCGGTCGGCTCGTCGAGTAGCACCGCGCCGGCGCCCATCGCGAGCACGCCCGCGATCGCGAGCCGCTGCTGCTGACCGCCGGACAGCGCCGAGGTCGACCGGTCCTGCGGCACGTCGAGACCGACCGCGGCGAGCGCCTCCGCCACCCGCGCCGGGATCTCCTCCGGCGCCACCCGGAGGTTCTCGCAGCCGAACGCGACGTCGTCGCCGACCCGCTCGAGCACGATGTTCGCATCCGGCGCCTGCAGCACGAGCCCGACCCGCCCCCTGGTGGACCGTGCATCGTGTCCGTCGACGAGGAGGCGGCCGGTGCCGTCCCCCTCGTCGTCGCCGAGCACGCCGGCGAACGCCTTCAGCAGCGTCGACTTCCCGGCGCCGGACGGACCGAGCAGGAGTACCCGCTCCCCCGGCTCGATGCGCAGGTCCAGCCCGCGGACCGCCCAGTCCCTGCGGCCGGCGTGCAGCCAGCCCCAGCCCTCCGCCCGCAGCGTGGCGGGTCTCACCGAGCGCGGACCGCGCGCCCGGCCGGGAACCGAGCGAGCGCGCCGGTCGCGGCGAGGGCGCGCACGACGACCCAGGCGAGCAGCCCGGCGAGGACGGCTCCGGAGACCGCCTGTGACGGGAGGTACACCGCGCCGAACGCGGCGCTCGAGCCGGCATAGCCGCCCGCGAGACCCGGGATGAACCCGAGGTCGTAAGCCGACGCGAACACCCCGGCGAGCGCGCCGGCGAGCGCCGCACTCCACCACGTCCACACGCGGTAGGCGAGGACGGCGAACACGATCTCGGCGCCGAGGCCCTGCACCAGTCCGGAGGTGATCGTCGCCGCGCCCCACTGGTTGCCGACGAGCGCGGACACGATCGCGGCGACGAGCTCGCCGTAGAGCGCGGCCCCCGGCTTGCGGACGACCAGCGCGACGAGCGGCCCGGCGATGAACCAGAGCCCGTTCGCGAGACCCTGGATACCCGGCAGCACGGCGGTGAGCAGGGTGCTCGGGCCGAGGTAGGCGGTGTTCCAGACGATGAACAGGAACGACGCCGCGACCGCGAGCACGCTCGCGATGACGATGTCGACGACCCGCCACCGCAGCGTGCGGGCGGATCGGGTGGTGGTGGAGCTGGTGGTCACGGTGCCCGCCTCGAGGGATCGAGCACGGGCGGTGTGAAGAGCGTTCCTACGCCGGCATGATCCGGTTCAGGTGCGGTCGAAGCTTGGAGCAGCTTCCTCTCAGCCCGGCTCACCGGACTCCCGTGTCGCCCTGACTCTAGCCACTCTCCGTTTTGTAGGAAGGTCATTCCTACAAAACGGAGCGCCCCCTCCCATCCTCTCCTCCACAGGGCGGATTCGGCCTCCGGCACGGAATCGCTCGCGACCGGTCCCGACGTAGCGTGCAGCATCTCGGCCATGCACACAGAGGACTGGCACGTCGCGGAGGGGATGGCTCTGGAGGTCCTCCGCGCCAACGACGGCGTCGCGAAGCTCGCGACGTTCCTCGCTGCGGGGCTGTCCGAATCCCAGGTCGCAGCGCTGTTCCGGCGCCGCTTCCTGCACAGGCCGCGGTCGGGCTGGTACGTCGATCCGGCGCTGCCGTGGCAGGGCAAGCGCGCCGTGCGTGTCGGAGGACTCCTGTCGTGCGTCTCAGCGGGCGACTCCTTCGGTCTCCCCGTACCGGTGGAGGCCCGCAGGCACCTCCATGTGCTCATGCCGAGGAACGCGCCCCGCGTCCGGCACAACCGCGACCGGCGCCACTACGTCGTCCCGGGCGAGGACACGGAGGTCCTCCGGCACTGGTCCGTCGAGCGGGGTACGCGAAAGGGCTGGCGAACCGGCCTCGTCGAGACGCTCGTCGATCTCGCGGACTGCGTGCCCCTCGACTGGTGGATCGCAGCGGTCGACGCCGCGCTCTACAAGCCCCGCGGCGGCGGCGCCCTGATGAACGAGTCCGACCTCCAGCGCCTCAGGGAGCTCCTGCCTCCGGCCATGCGAGCCGCGCTCGACCTGGTCGACCCCGCAGCGGAGAGCTGCATCGAATCGCTCCTCCGGCTCGGGATGGTCCGACGAGGCATCGACCCCGTCGTCTCGCAATTCGTGCCACATCCGGCCTACCGAGCCGACTTCCTGGTGGGCTCGCGCCTGCTGGTGGAAGCCGATGGGGCGGCGTTCCATGATCCGGAAGCGGACCGCATCAGGGACGCGATCCTCAGCGATCTCGGCTGGATCGTCCTCCGGTTCAGCTACGTGGAGATCGTCTTCTTCCTCGACTCGGTGCTGGACCGCATCGAGGCCGCGCTGGCTGCACTCCGACCCTCCGTTTTGTAGGAACCGGGTTCCTACAAAACGGAGGGTCAGGTGATCGTCAGCTGGACCGTGTGGAGGCCCGTGGCGCCGTTCGGGATCTCGCCCTGCTCCTTCGCGGTCTGCACGAGGCCCGTCGCGTCGGTCGCGCGGACGCGGAGGGTGTGCGCGCCCTTCGTCGCCGTCCACTGGTACCGCCACTGCCGCCACACGTCGACCGACCAGTCCCCGGCCAGCCGGCAGTCCACCCAAGGCCCGCCGTCGATCTGCAGCTGCACCCGCTGGATCCCGGTGTGCTGCGCCCACGCGACGCCCGCCACCGTCACGACGCCCGCACGTGCCCCGTTCACCGGCCGGTCGATCCGGCTCGACACCTTCACGGGTGCCTGCGCGCTGTAGCCGCGGTTCGTCCAGTACGCGGCCGCGCGGTCGAACCGCGTCACCTCGAGCTTCGTCAGCCACTTCGTCGCGGACACGTACCCGTAGAGCCCGGGCACGACCATCCGCACCGGGAAGCCGTGCAGCTGCGGCAGCGTCTCGCCGTTCATCCCGACGGCGAGCAGGGAGTCCCGGTTCGCGTCCTGCAGCACGGCGAGCGGCGTGCTGGCCGAGAACCCGTCGGCTCCCGATGAGAGCACCATGTCCGCGCCCGCCTTCGGCACCGCACGCGCGAGCACGTCCCGGATGGAGGTGCCGAGCCAGACGGCCGTGCCGTTCAGCGTGCCGCCGACCTCGTTCGACACGCACATCAGCGTCGTCGGGGACTCGTGCATCGCCAGCTTCGACAGCTGCGCGTAGCTCAGCGAGAACGGGTGCTCGACCTCGCCGGTCACCTCGACCCGCCACGTCGCCGGATCGAGCGACGGCGGGGTGAGGGCGATGTCGATCCGGTAGAAGTCGTCGTTCGCCGAGATCAGCGGCGTCAGCCCCGGCACGTCGAACGAGTCGGCGGCGGCAGGAGGCGCAACGGTCGCGGTCGGCGTCGGCAGCGTGACCTGCGCGATCGCCCGCTGCGTCGTGCGGGAGCCGGACCCGATGGCGCGCGCGACCGCGCCGGCCGCGACACCGGCGACGGCCGTCGCCGCGGTGGAGACGAGGAACGCGCGGCGGCCCTCCGTGGCGCTCCTGCGCTCGAGCCGGGTCAGCGCGATCGCCCCGACACCGGCCGCGACCACGGACGGCGTCGCGTCGAGCGGGGAGGCGCCCGTGCGGGTGACCGCCGCCGCGATCGCGACGAGGCCGACGACCCCGACGGCCACCGCGCCCCACGGCGGGCGCCGCGCCTGTAGGAGTCCGGCGACCGCGCCGAGCACCAGGACCACCACCAGGAGGACGACGATCAGGAACGGCTTGTCACCCGTGCCGAACGCGCCGACGACGGCCGACTTGAGGAAGCCGGGCGTCAGGTCGATCACGAACGAGCCGACCGACAGCATCGGGCTGGCCGACGCGTTCAGCACCGCGGCGACCACCTCGCCGGCCCCGAGCGCCGCTGCGGCTGCGCCGATCCCCGCGAGGGCCGCGAGGACCTTCGGGTGGGCTTCCTGGGTGGGCGCGGGCGGTGCGGACCGCGCCAGCGACGGGTGCGGAGCGGACACCTACTTCTTCAGCGCCTTCACGATGCGTGCGAGGGCCTTGCCCGACGCCCACACCAGCGGGATCGCGACCGCGGCGAGCGCCACCGGGTTCGCCTGGAACCGCACGCCGAGGCTGTCGCCGACATAGGCCCCGACCGGGATCACGTACCCGCCGCCACCGCCGCCACCGGTGTCGTCGTCGTCGCCGCCACCTCCTCCGAAGCCGTAGGCGACGAGAGCGACGGGGACGAACGTCGTGCCTTCGATCTCGCGCTCCTGCCCGTAGGCGACCTGCGCACCGAACTGCTTGAGCGTGTCCGCGAGGCGGACCGGGAGCGAACTCATGGCCCCGACGGTAGCCCCCGGAACTCCAAGCACCCCCTCGGTACCCTCTTCGCCGACCATGCGCCCCCCACACGACCAAGGAGCCTCCGTGCAGTCCTGGCCCGGCACCGCCTACCCCCTCGGCGCGACGTTCGACGGGAGCGGCACCAACTTCGCCCTCTTCTCGGAGGTCGCGGAGCGCGTCGAGCTCTGCCTCTTCGACGAGGACGGCACCGAGACGCGCGTCGATCTCGTCGACATCGACGCCTACGTCTGGCACGGCTATCTGCCCCAGGTCCAGCCGGGCCAGCGCTACGGCTACCGCGTGCACGGCGCCTACGACCCCGCGACCGGCTCCCGCTGCAACCCGAACAAGGTGCTGCTCGACCCCTACGCGAAGGCGACCGCCGGCGACTACGACTGGGACCAGTCCCTGTTCTCGTACACGTTCGGCGACCCGGACTCCGAGAACGACGAGGACTCCGCGTCGCACGTGATGCTCTCCGTCGTCGTCACCCCGTTCTTCGACTGGGGCGGGGACCGCCCGCCGAAGGTCCCCTACAACGAGACGCTGATCTACGAGGCGCACGTGAAGGGGCTGACCCAGCTGCACCCGGACGTGCCGGAGGAGGAACGCGGGACCTACGCGGGCCTCGCGAACCCGCACGTGATCGACCACCTGCAGAAGCTCGGGATCACCGCGATCGAGCTGATGCCCGTGCACCAGTTCGTGCAGGACTCGACGCTGCTCGACAAGGGACTGCGGAACTACTGGGGCTACAACACGATCGCGTTCTTCGCCCCGCACAACGACTACGCCGCGTCCGGCCAGCTCGGCCAGCAGGTGCAGGAGTTCAAGTCGATGGTCCGCGCGATGCACGACGCGGGCATCGAGGTGATCCTCGACGTGGTCTACAACCACACCGCGGAGGGCAACCACCTCGGCCCGACCCTGTCCATGCGCGGCATCGACAACGCCGCGTACTACCGCCTGGTCGACGACGACAAGCGCTTCTACATGGACTACACCGGCACCGGCAACTCGCTGAACGTGCGGCACCCGCACGCGCTGCAGCTGCTGATGGACTCGCTGCGGTACTGGGTGACCGAGATGCACGTCGACGGCTTCCGCTTCGACCTGGCGGCCACCCTCGCCCGCGAGTTCTACGAGGTCGACCGGCTGTCGACCTTCTTCGAGCTCGTGCAGCAGGACCCGATCGTCAGCCAGGTGAAGCTGATCGCCGAGCCCTGGGACATCGGCCCCGGCGGCTACCAGGTCGGCAACTTCCCGCCGCAGTGGACGGAGTGGAACGGCAAGTACCGCGACACCGTGCGCGACTTCTGGCGCGGCGAGCCCTCGACGCTCGGCGAGTTCGCGGCCCGCATCACCGGGTCCGCGGACCTGTACGAGAACGACGGGCGGCGGCCGGTCGCCTCCATCAACTTCGTCACGGCCCACGACGGCTTCACGATCCGCGACCTGGTGTCCTACAACGACAAGCACAACGAGGCCAACGGCGAGAACGGCAACGACGGCGAGTCCCACAACCGGTCCTGGAACGGGGGCGTGGAGGGGGAGACCGACGATCACGAGATCCTCACGCTGCGGGGCAAGCAGCAGCGCAACTTCATCGCGACGCTGCTGCTCAGCCAGGGCGTGCCGATGCTGCTGCACGGCGACGAGCTGGGGCGGACCCAGGGCGGCAACAACAACACCTACGCGCAGGACAGCGACATCGCCTGGGTGCACTGGGACAAGGCCGACCAGCCCCTGATCGAGTTCACGGCGGCGATCTCGCGGTTGCGCAAGGAGCACCCGGTGTTCCGGCGCGCCCGCTTCTTCGACGGCAGGCCGCAGACGAGCGACGAGGGCGCCCCGAAGCCCGACATCAAGTGGCTGCGCCCCGACGGCACCGGGATGCAGCCCGAGGACTGGGACAGCGGGTTCGGTCGCGCCGTCGGCGTGTACCTGAACGGCGAGGGCCTGCGCGACCGCGACGCCCGCGGCGAGCGCGTCGTCGATGTGGACTTCCTGCTGTACTTCAACGCGGCCGACGAGATCGTGAAGTGCAAGCTGCCTCCGAAGGCGTATGGAGCCTCCTGGGACGTCGTCGTGGACACGAGCGGCAGGAACACCGACCGCGGTCCCCTTCGGGCGGGGAACCAGCTGAATCTGGAGGCGCGCTCGCTCGTCGTGCTGCAGGCGCATCAGCTGGTCGAGGTCGACGTGGACCACTCGGTGGCCGCGTCGCTGGCCATCCTCGCGAACGCCCAGGCGACGGGGCAGATCGCCGCGCAGTTCGCCTCCAACGCCAAGCCCGACAAGAAGTAGGACCAGACCGTGACCGACCCCACTCCCCCGACCCCCGTCTCCACCTACCGGGTGCAGGTGACGGCGGCCTTCGACCTGCATTCGGTCGCGGAGCTGACCGGTTACCTGGCGGATCTCGGCGCGGACTGGGTCTACCTGTCGCCGCTGCTCGAGGCCGAGCCGGGGTCCGACCACGGCTACGACGTGATCTCCCACGAGCGCGTCGACCCCTCCCGCGGCGGCGACGAGGGGCTGGTGGAGGCGGCGAGCGCAGCACATGCGAAGGGGCTCGGCGTCCTGGTCGACATCGTGCCGAACCACATGGGCGTCGCGACGCCCGCGAAGAACGCCTGGTGGTGGGACGTCCTGAAGCACGGGCGGGAGTCGCCTTACGCGAGCGCGTTCGACATCGACTGGGACTTCGGCGGCGGCAAGCTGCGGATCCCGGTGCTCGGGGACCCTTCGACAGACTCAGGAGGGCCCGGCGACGCGCTCGACGAGCTGACCGTGGAGGGCTCCGAGCTCGCCTACTACGACAACCGGTACCCGATCGCGCCGGGCACGGCCGACGACGGTGCCGACGCCCGCACCGTCCACGATC
>NZ_CAXTHO010000078.1:0-14090 GCF_964244015.1 uncultured Amnibacterium sp.
AGGCGAGGATCGACGCCCCGCCGATCCCGTCGCCGCCCGTGCGGGCGCCGAACAGAACGACCTTGTTGCCGGCGCCGGTCGCGTTCGCGAGCCGCAGGTCCTCGTGCCGCAGCACCCCGACCGCGAGCGCGTTGACCAGCGGATTGCCCTGGTACACCGGGTCGAACACCGTCTCGCCGCCGATGTTCGGCAGGCCCAGGCAGTTGCCGTAGTGCGCGATGCCCGCGACGACGCCGTGGACGACGCGCAGGGTGTCCGCCTCCGCCAGGTCGCCGAAGCGCAGCTGATCCATGATCGCGACCGGACGCGCACCCATCGCGATGATGTCGCGGACGATCCCGCCCACGCCGGTCGCGGCCCCCTGGAACGGCTCGATGTAGGAGGGGTGGTTGTGGCTCTCGACCTTGAAGGTGACCGCCCAGCCCTGGCCGATGTCGACGACGCCGGCGTTCTGGCCCATCCCGACCATCAGGTGCTCGCGCATCCTCGGCGTGACCTTCTCACCGAAGCGGCGCAGGTACTGCTTGCTCGACTTGTAGGAGCAGTGCTCGCTCCACATCACGGAGTACATGGCGAGTTCGCCGGAGGTGGGGCGTCTGCCGAGCAGGGTGCGGACGCGCCGGTACTCGTCCTCGGTCATCCCGAGCGCCGCATACGGCTGCTCGAGATCCGGAGTGGCCGCGGCTCGACCGACCGAGTCGACGCTGACGGCCCGAGCATTCACCGCCACATCGTAGGAGCGCCCGGTTCCCCTCCGCTGACCGCCGGGTCACCGTGGACTTCCGCGGGGCCGACTCTCCCTTTTGTAGGAACCCCATTCCTACAAGACCGAGCAGAGGGGGGGATCATCGGGGCATGCGAGCGCGGCGCGTCCCGACGATGGCGGAGATCACCGCCGTCGTCGCCACGACGTCGGCGCCCCGGACCGCCCGGGACTCGGTCCGGCCCGGTCGCTTCAACCTGGAGGGGCGCTTCTTCGATCCCGACGGGAACCCGCTCACCCGCCTGAGCGACGAGCTGACCGAGGAGGAGGCGCTCGAGCGCATCCGCAGCGGCGCCAGGGTCGCTGCGGAGCCGTGCGGGTGCGGCGGCACCTCCCGGGGCTGTGCTCCGATCTGGTCCGACGACTCCTCATCGAACGACGGCGCGACGCTCAGGCTCCCCCGGAGGTCGGAGATGCCCACGTGGATCGACCTCTGGTCCGGCGACTCCGGCGACGTCGTCTTCCTCCACGGGGACGCTCGCCTCGACTGAACGCGGGGGCCGGAACTCGTCCACCTGGACTGTCGCGGGGCTCGCTCTCCGTTGTGTAGGAACCCCATTCCTACGAAACGGAGCGGGTCAGGCGGCGAGCACCGACTCCAGCGCGGACTGGAAGACGCGCAGGCCGTCGATACCGGAGCGCATCGCGGCGCTCGTGTCGGGCCCGAAGCCCGGCTCGACGGCATGCTCGGGGTGCGGCATCAGGCCGACCACGGTGCCGCGCTCGTTCGTGATGCCCGCGATGTCGGCGATGGACCCGTTCGGGTTCACGTCGAGGTACCGGAAGACGACCCTGCCGTCCCCCTCCAGCCGCGCGATCGTGTCCGCGTCGGCGACGAACCCGCCCTCGCCGTTCTTCAGCGGCACGATGATCTCCTCACCGGCCTCGAACGCGGTGGTCCACGCGGTGCCGGTCTGCTCGACGCGCAGGCGCTGATCGCGGCAGACGAACGACCCGTGGTCGTTCCGCACGAGACCGCCCGGCAGCAGGTGCGCCTCCGTGAGCATCTGGAAGCCGTTGCAGATCCCGAGCACCGGCAGGCCGCCCTCGGCCGCGCTGACGACCTCGCTCATCATCGGCGACCGGGCCGCGATCGCCCCGCAGCGGAGGTAGTCGCCGTAGCTGAAACCGCCCGGCAGCACGACGGCGTCGACGCCCTGCAGGTCGTGGTCGCCGTGCCAGAGCCGCACCGGCTCGGCACCCGCGAGCCGCACCGCGCGCCGGGCGTCGCCGTCGTCCAGCGAGCCCGGGAACGTCACGACACCGACCCGGGTCACGCGGAGACCTCGGCGGGTGTCCCTTCGTGCACGCTGACGACGTCCTCGATCACCAGGTTCGCGAGCAGCGACTCGGCCAACTCGCGGGCATCGGCGAGCACGGCGTCGGTGACCGGGCCGTCGATGTGCAGCTCGAACCGCTTCCCGACCCGGACGTCGCTGAACGCGGTCCTGCCGAGTCGATGCAGCGCCCCGGTCACCGCCTTGCCCTGCGGGTCGAGCAGCTCGGCCTTGGGCATCACCTCGACGACGATCACCGGCACGCGTCGAGACTACCGAGTCGGGTCGGGACCCACCGCGGCGATGGTCGCCTGGACGGCGTTGTTCCACGGATCGGCGAACGTCAGCTCCCGCCCGTCGTGCCGGACGGCGACCTCCGCGATGCGCAGGCGGTCTTCGAGCGCGGCGAGCGAGTCGAGGTCGGGGAGGCGCAGCGACACCTGGCCGAGGCCGAGCGCCGGCGTCCGCGGGCCGGCGCCACGGCTCTGCCACGTGTTCATCCCGACGTGGTGGTGGTAGCCGCCCGCGGAGACGAACAGGGCCTGATCGCCGAACCGCGCAGTCGTCTCGAACCCGAGGACATCCACGTAGAAGCGCTTCGCGGCGGCGATGTCCCCGACCTTGAGGTGCACGTGACCGATCTCCGCGAGGCCGGTCGGTCGGGCGTCGTCCCGGAGGTGCTCCTGGAGGAACGCGTTCGGATCGAGTGCGAGCGTGTCCATCTGCACCGCTGCGCCGTCCCACCGCCACGCCGATCGCGGGCGGTCCCAGTAGAGCTCGACACCGTTGCCCTCCGGGTCGTCGAAGTAGAACGCCTGCGACACGAGATGATCGCTCGACCCGGTGAACGAGGTGGGGTAGCGCGTGGCGACCGAATACACCGCGGCCGCCAGCGCGGATCGCGAGTCGAACAGGACCGCCGTGTGGAAGAGCCCGGCCGCGGACCGCGAGCCGTGCTTCAGCGCCGCGGCATGCCGCAGGACGAGGGACGGCACGCCTCCACGCCCGACGCCGACCTCGCCGGGACCGGATGCGAGCACCTCCAGCCCGACGCCGTCGGTGTAGTACCGCGTCATCGCGTCGAGGTCGGCGACGTCGAGCGTCACCGCGCCCATCGACGTCGCAGCGGCGAGCACATCGGTCATCGCAGCATTCTAGTTGTACCGACAACCGTTTCCCGGCCTCAGGTGGGGAGAGCCCGGCCTCAGCCGGTGAGGAGGTCCACCAGCTCGCGGTAGCGGTGGGCGGTCCGCTCCACGATCCCGTCGGGGAGGTCCGGCGGCGTGCCGGTGCCGTCCCAGTGGGCGGTCAGCCAGTCGCGGACGATCTGCTTGTCCCAGCTCACGCCTCGACGACCGGCCGCGTATGCCTCCGCGTCCCAGTAGCGGCTCGAGTCGGGTGTCAGCACCTCGTCCGCCAGCACCAGCCGACCATCCGCGTCGTCGCCGAACTCGAACTTCGTGTCGGCGAGGATGACGCCCTTCGCCTCCGCGATCGCGGCCGCCCGGTCGAAGATCGCCAGGGACGTCTCCCGCAGCCCTTCCGCGGTCGTGACGCCGACGAGATCGACGACAGTCTCGAAGGGGATGTTCTCGTCGTGCGCGCCGACCGCCGCCTTGAACGCGGGGGTGAAGATCGGCGCCGGCAGCCGGTCGCCGTCCTGCAGCCCGTCAGGCAGCGACACCCCGCTGATCGAGCCGACGCGGCGGTACTCCGCATATCCGCTGCCGGTCACGTATCCGCGGACGACGCATTCCACGGGGTGCATGGACAGTCGCCGCACGAGCATCGCGCGATCGGCGACCTCCTCCGGCACCGCCACATCGGTCTCGACGAGGTGGTTCGGCACCTCCGTCAACTGCGCGAACCACCAGCGGGTCAGCGCCGTCAGCAGCGCCGCCCGACCCGGGATCGGCCGGGTCAGCACCTGGTCGAACGCGCTGATGCGATCGTCGGCGACGAGCAGCAGCAGGTCGTCATGGCCGTCCGGCAGGTACAGGTCCCGCACCTTCCCGGCGGCGAGGAAGGTGAAGCCCGGCAGGTCGGCGCTCACCGGATGCCTGCCGCGATGTCGGTGCGGTGCTGGGCGCCGGGGAACCGGATCAGGTCGACGCCCTGATACGCGGCGTCCCGCGCGGCCTCGACGTCGGCGCCGAGGCCCACCACGGTGAGCACCCGCCCGCCGGAGGCGACGAACGTGCCACCGTCGAGCGTCGTCGCGGCGTGGTCGACGTGCACCGACGGCAGCGCGTCCACCTCGTCCAGCCCCGAGATCGAGGCGCCGAGCACGGGGTCCCCCGGGTACCCGGCGCTCGCCAGCACGACGCCGACCGCGGCGCCCGCGCTGAACGCGGGCGCGGGCACCCCGGCCAGCGCACCGATCGCGGCCGCCTGCAGCAGGACGCTGAGGGGGGAGGTGAGCCGCGGCAGCACGACCTGCGTCTCGGGGTCGCCGAAGCGCGCGTTGAACTCGATCACCGTGATCCCGGACCCGTCGACGACCAGCCCGCAGTAGAGCAGGCCGACGAACGGCGTGCCCTCGGCGGCGAGCTGCGCGATCACCGGCGCCGCGACGGTCTCGCGGACCTGCTCCACGAACGCGTCCTCGCTCCCGAACGACGCGGCGAGCCAGGGCAGCGGCGAGTAGGCGCCCATGCCGCCCGTGTTCGGGCCCGCGTCGCCGTCCCGGAGCCGCTTGAAGTCCTGCGCCGGGCTGAGCGGGAGCACGACCCCGCCGTCGCTGATGAAGAAGAGGGACACCTCCCGGCCGCCGAGGAACTCCTCCACCAGCACCGGCCCCTCCTCCAGCCACTGCAGCGCGTGCGCGCGCGCGGCGTCCCGATCCCCGGTGACGAGCACGCCCTTCCCGGCGGCGAGGCCGTCGGCCTTGACGACGTAGGGGGAGCCGGTGCTGTCGAGCGCCGCGTCGAGGGCGCCCGCGGTCCGCACGTCGACCGCGCGACCGGTCGGCACGCCTGCCGCGGCCATGATCCGCTTCGCGAACGCCTTGCTGCCCTCGAGCGCCGCTGCTTCGCGGCCGGGACCGAACACCGGGATCCCGCGCTCGCGGACCGCGTCGGCGACCCCCGCGACGAGCGGCGCCTCCGGACCGACGACGACGAGCTCGGCACCGAGCCGCACCGCGAGCTCTGCGACCGCCGCCGGATCGTTCGCGGCGACGGGCTCCAGCCGCGCGAATTCGGCGATGCCCGCGGTGCCCGGCGCGACGATGAGCTCGTGTCCAGCGCCCTCTGCGGCGAACGATCGCGCGATCGCGTGCTCGCGGGCGCCGGAGCCGACGATCAGGATCCGCACCGCGCCAATCTATCTGCGCGGCCGCGTACCGTTCTCGTCTGTGGCGAGAGCGCGGATCCCGGACGGCGAGGGCGACCAGGCGGTCGCCGCTGCCGTCGGCGGGGACGCCGATCGCGCCGTGACTGCGACCGCGGTGCGCTACCTCCTCCAGCTGCTCGCCGAGCGCCATCCCGGTGGTGCCGTCGAGGTGCGGGTGCCGCCGTTCGGCGCCGTGCAGTGCATCGGAGGGCTGCAGCACACGCGGGGCACCCCGCCCAATGTCGTCGAGATGGCGCCGTCGGTGTGGCTGCACCTCGCGACCGGGAGCCGCGGCTGGTCCGACGCACTCGATTCCGGCGCCGTCCAGGCCTCCGGATCCCGCGCCGACCTGGCAGGACGACTGCCGGTGTGGCGTCCGGTGGTAGCGCGATGAGCGATCCGCAGCGCCGCCGCGTCCGCGTGCGCCGCAGCCCGAAGATCGGTGTCTTCCTCCTGCTCGGTGCAGTGGCCGGCGCGCTGGTCGCGATCGTCGCCGTGAACGTCACTCCGCCCGACCCGACGACCCCGACGATCCAGACGGCCGCCTTCCTCGCGGCGCTGCTCGCGCCCGTCGGCGCGCTGATCGCCGGCGCTGTGGCCCTCGTGCTCGACCGGATCTCCGAGCGGCGGGCGAAGATCGTGGAGGCGGAGCGCGTCCCGCCGACGTTCCGGCCCGCCGCTCCCGTCCCGGACGACGCTGCCGCGGCCCCCGCTCCGACGACGGGCGACGACGCCGCTCAGTGATGCGCCGCGGGCCCGGCTGCCAGCTGCGCGCCGTGGTCGCGGAGGAGGGCGATGGGACCTGCGGACAGGCGCTCGGGCTCGTCGAGCGGAACGCGCGCGACGCCGGCCGGGTCGTGCAGCGCCCGAGCGACGTACCAGCGCCGGACGGTGCCCTGCGCGGTGTACTCGACCCAGGCGACCTCGCCGACCTCGACCTCCACGCCGAAGGCCTGGCCGCCGATCCGGGCCGCGGCGGCGATGTCGGTCTCCGCGTCGTCCGGCGCCGCGACGGGCAGCCCGAGTGCTCCGGGCCCGCTCGGGACCGCGAGGATCGATCCGGCGCCGTTGAACGCGAGCACCCCGATCTCGCGCGTCGCGGGAGCCGGCTCCTCCGGTCCCCGGTCGAGCGGCGACTCCAGGAACTCGAGCGCCCGCGTCCTGAACGCCCGTGCGGTGGGAGCGTTGAAGTGGTTCCTCCCGGGGATCAGGAAGAACTCGCCGTGCGGAGCGGAGGCGGCGAGCCGCTTCGACGCGGAGAGGATCGGGTCCTCGCCGCCGGCCGCGAACAGCACCGGCTGCTGCGGCGGGTTCGCCGGGTCCGGCTGCTCGCCGCCGCGCATGCCTTCGACCAGGGCGACGAGCGCTGCGAGGTCGTTGCCGGGGATGCTCTCCGCCATCGTGATGTACGCCTGGGTGAGCCGATCGTCGACGGGGTCGCCGGTCGCGAGGAACGTCTTCGCCTGGTCGACCCGGAACCGCGTCAGGGGGTCGCCGTCGGGGATGCCGCCCAGCACCGCGCGCGTGATCGCATGCGTGCCGCCGAGCGCCGCATGCCAGCCGACCCGGGCGCCGAGGGAGTACCCGACGTACTCGGCCTCGTCCACGAGATAGGTGTCGAGCACCGTCTGCACGTCGTCGACGAGCAGCGCCATCGAGTAGGCGGCCGGTTCGTGCGGTTTGCCGCTGTGCCCGTGGCCGCGCTGGTCCAGCGCGAGCACGCGGTAGCCGGCGCGGTTCAGCTCGCGGACCCACCCGGTCGCGATCCAGTTCGCGTACGCGGAGGACGCGAACCCGTGCACGGCGAGCACCACGGGATCGTCAGCGGCACCGAGGTCGTACGTCGCGATCGGCACGCCG
Source organism: uncultured Amnibacterium sp. (assembly GCF_964244015.1). Classification (NCBI taxonomy): domain Bacteria; kingdom Bacillati; phylum Actinomycetota; class Actinomycetes; order Micrococcales; family Microbacteriaceae; genus Amnibacterium; species uncultured Amnibacterium sp. Next base: position 7,234 of record NZ_CAXTHO010000078.1, read on the forward strand.
TCGGAGGCCATGACCCGCTTCGGCTCGGCAGCTGGGGGCAGCAGGCTCACGTGTGGATCCTGCCGCATCCGCTCGCGCTCCCGCGGGGGTGTCCGACTCTCCGTTTTGTAGGACGGGTCGTCCTACAAAACGGAGAGTGTCCGGGCCGCGGTCCGGGCCGCGATAGTGCCGCCGCCAGCCCCTGAAGCGCACGGACCGCCCGGCCGTGCCGCCTCAGGCGTGGGTGCCGGATTCGTGGGCGGTGTGCGCGGGCGGCTCGAGCTGGAAGGTCGAGTGCGTCAGGGAGACCGCGAAGTGCCCTGCGACGCACTGCTGCAGCGCGTCGAGCACGGCGGGGGCGGAGCCGTTGCGGAAGCAGACGGCCTCGACCACGACATGGGCCGAGAGCACCGGGAGGGAGGAGGACACCCGCGTCGCATGCAGGTCGTGCACCGCGAGGACGTGCTCCTGCTCCAGCAGGTGGGTGCGGACCTCCTCCAGGTCGAGACCTCGCGGCACCGACTCGAGCAGCACCTCCACCGCGTCCCTGAGGAGCAGGAGGGTGCGCGGAACGATCAGCGCCCCGACGACCAGCGCGGCGATCGCGTCGGCGCGGGTCCAGCCGGTCGTGGCGATCACGATGCCCGCGGCGAGCACGCCGACGGAGCCGAGCGCGTCGTTCAGGACCTCCAGCCGGGCGGCTCTGCTGTTGAGGTCAGCTGCGCCGGCGCGGCGCAGCACCAGGAGGGAGGCGAGGTTCCCCGCCAGGCCGATCGCGCCGAACGCGAGCAGCGCCGGACCCGGCACGGGGGCCGGGTCGGCGAACCGCTGGACGGCCTCGACGAGCACGAAGACGCCCACGCCGAGCAGCACCGCGGCCTGCGCGGCGGCACCCAGCACCTCCGAGCGCGCCCAGCCGTAGGTGCGTCGGACGGTCGCGGACCGGGTGGCGAGGCGGGAGGCGATGAGCGCGAGCCCCAGCCCGAGCACGTCGGTCAGCACGTGCGCGGCGTCGACGAGCAGTGCGAGGCTGCCGGTGACGACCGCGCCGACGACCTCCACGACGAGCAGCACGGCCGTGATGGCGAACACGACCGCGAGCGCTCGGGGAGGGGCCCCGGCGCCGTGCGCATGATCATCGTCGTGCATGGAGCAAGTCTGCGGCAGAACGACCACCTTGCGCGGTACTCGACGCCTTCGCGCGACAGGGAGGCCCGCCGCGCGAAGGTGGACCTACTGCGCGACAGTCCTGCGGGGGAGCGGGGCGGGGTGGTCTCGAGGCTCGCTTCGCTCGCACCTCGACCAGCGGGTAGGGCGCGGACGCCCAGCGCGGCCCCGAGGCCGTGAGGCGAGCGCGCGTCCAGCGTGCCGCTACGGCACAGCTGCGCCGCAGCGGCGGCGGCGCAGCCATGAGCACGAAACAACGCCGGGCAGCATGTGCGGGGGAGCGCTGCCCGGCGTCGTCATCCGGGAGACCGTGGCAGGACCTCGCGGGGGGAAGTCCGGTCCTGCCGATCCGTGCACCCCGGGGGAAGGGTGGTTCGGGACCGTTCGGTCGTATCGGGTAGTACAGCGGTGGGTGCCGCCGTGGATGAATGTAGCACCGCGTGAGGACAGAACGACCTGTCTGTCCCCATCTTCCTCACCCCAGAAAGAGGGGTGCCCCCAGGGGAAACGCTTCAGGACAACTGATTGGCCTCGACCCAGCGCAGGTACTCGGCGTCGACGGTGCCGGTGACGTAGTCGCCGGTGAAGCAGCTCATCTCGAGGTCGGTCACGCCGGATCCCTCGATGATCGCGTCCCGCATGTCGGCCACCTCCTGGTAGATCAGGTGGTCGGCCCCGAGCTCGCGGGCGACTTCGGGGATCTTCCGGCCCGCGGCGATCAGCTCCCTCCTGCTCGGCATGTTGATGCCGTACACGTGCGGGTATCGCACGGGAGGGGCGGCGGAGGCGAACGTGACCTTGTTCGCGCCGGCCGTCCGGGCCATCTCGACGATCTCCTTGCTGGTCGTGCCGCGCACGATCGAGTCGTCGACGATGAGCACGTTCTTGCCCTTGAACTCGGAGCCGAGCGCGTTCAGCTTCTGGCGCACGCTCCGCTTCCTGACCGCCTGGCCGGGCATGATGAACGTGCGCCCGACATACCGGTTCTTGTAGAACCCCTCGCGGTAGGTGATGCCGAGCCGCTGCGCGAGCTGCATCGCGGACGGGCGTGCGGAGTCGGGGATGGGCATGACCACGTCGATGTCGCCCATCGGCGTGTGCGCGGCCACGGTGTCGGCGAGGCGGTCGCCCAGGCGGAGGCGTGCGTCGTAGACGGAGATGCCGGACATCGTCGAGTCGGGCCTGGCCAGGTAGACGTACTCGAACGAGCACGGGATGAGGCGCGGGTCGTCGGCGCACTGCTGGATGTGCAGCACTCCGTCGGGCGTGATGAACACGGCCTCGCCCGGGGCGACGTCGCGGACGACCTCGTACCCGTTGCTCTCGAGCACGAGCGACTCGGAGGAGACCATCCACTCGTCCCGCTGCACGCCGGGGAGGTGATCGGCGGTGCGGCGACCGAGGGTGAGCGGCCGGATGCCGAACGGGTCGCGGAAGGCGAGCAGCCCGCGGCCGGCGATCAGGGCGATCGCGGCGTACGAGCCCTCGACCCGCTTGTGGAGGGCGCGGACCGCGGTGAAGACCTGGTCGGGGTCCAGCTCGAGGCCGGAGACCTGCGACTGCAGCTCGTTCGCCAGCACGTTCACGAGCAGCTCGGTGTCCGAATCGCTGTTCAGGTGCCGGCGGTCGACGTGGAACAGGTCGGCGCTCAGCTCGCGGGTGTTCGTGAGGTTGCCGTTGTGCACGAGCAGGATGCCGTAGGGGGCGTTCACGTAGAACGGCTGCGCCTCCTGCTCGCTCGCCGCCGACCCGCGGGTGGCGTAGCGCACGTGACCCAGCCCCGTGCTGCCGAGCAGGGAGCGCATGTCGCGGGTTCGGTACGCCTCCCGGACCTGCCCTTTGACCTTCACCATGTGGAAGGAGCCGTTCTCGTCGGTCGCGATCCCGCTGGAATCCTGGCCGCGGTGCTGCAGCAGCAGCAACGCGTCGTAGATGAGCTGGTTGACCGGCTGGGCGGCGGAGACGCCGACGATGCCGCACATTCGGGTGGATGTCCCCTTGGCTTTAGGCTCGAGTGGTGCAGCCGCCATCCTCCCATTCGGCGGTCGTCGGCCGCGCTGGGGGCGCTCCGGTCGACCGCTACGCCGCCGCCGGGGTCGACACGGCCGCCGGCGACACCGCCGTCGAGCTGATGAAGCGATCGGTCGCGGCGACGCACGGACCGCAGGTGCTCGGCGGTGTCGGCGGGTTCGCCGGCCTGTGGGACGCGTCGGCGCTGACGGGCTTCCGCCGCCCGATCCTCGCGACCTCGACCGACGGCGTCGGCACGAAGATCGCGATCGCGCAGGCGCTCGGCAAGCACGACACGATCGGGCAGGACCTCGTCGGGATGGTGGTCGACGACATCGTCGTGGTCGGTGCCACGCCGCTGTTCATGACCGACTACATCGCCTGCGGGCGCGTCGTGCCCGAGCGCATCGCCGCGATCGTCGACGGCATCGCACGCGCGTGCGCCGAGACCGGGACCGCGCTCATCGGCGGCGAGACGGCCGAGCATCCCGACCTGATGGCACCCGACGACTACGACGTCGCCGGTGCTGCGGTCGGTGCGGTGGAGGCGGACCGGCTGCTCGGTGCCGACCGCGTGCGGCACGGCGACGTGGTGCTCGCGCTCGCCTCGTCAGGGCTGCACAGCAACGGGTACTCGCTGGTGCGCAGGATCGTGCGCGACGCCGGGCTGCGACTCGACACGCACATCGAGGAGTGCGGCACGTCCCTCGGCGACGCGCTGCTCGAACCGACCCGCCTCTACACAGCGCCGCTGCTCGAGCTGCTCGCGGGTGCGTACGGCGAGGGCGTGCACGCGTTCGGGCACGTCACCGGAGGCGGGTTGGCCGCGAACCTCGCGAGGGTGCTGCCGAAGGGTGCCCGGGTCGACCTCGACCGGTCGACCTGGACCCCGACGCCGGTCTTCCAGGTGCTCGCGGACCTCGGAGGATTCCCCCTCGCAGACGTCGAGGGCGCGTGGAATCTCGGCATCGGCGTGTTCGCCGTGGTCGATCAGACCGTCGCTGCGCAGGCTGCGGAGGCGCTCACCGCCGGTGGAATCCGGACCTGGCAGGCCGGCGTGGTCCTGACCGGTCTCGGGTCGGAGGTCGATGACGTCCAGGGAGCGAAAGGCGTCGACGGCGGCGCGGTCCGCCTGGTCGGCGCGTACGCCGCGTGAGCCCGTACGGCTGAAACGGTGGTCGCGCTGGTCAGCGGCGCGAGTCCTCCCCGGCGAAGTCCTCTTCGGACCAGCCCGCGTGCGGCTCGGATCCGTGGGTCCCGATCTCCGCCTCGAGAGCGTTGTAGTTCGTGTCCGGGCTGAAGTACTTCAGATCGCGTGCGATCTTGGTGTGCTTCGCCTTCTGACGGCCTCGCCCCATGCGTGACCCCCTCAATCGTGCTTCGCCGCGGCGGGTGAAGGTGGCGGCGAAACTGCGAAAACTGGCGATCAGCGTAACACGCACCGTTGCGGCAGGATGGTGTCCGGCGCTCGCGCCGGGGGAGGGGATGGCCGTGGTCGCTGTACCCGCGCGAGTCGACGTGGTCGTGATCGGCGCAGGGCAGGCCGGACTCTCGGTGTCCTACTACCTCCAGCGGATCGGGGTCCGCAGCGGCGTGGACCAGGTCGTCGTCGACCGCGGACCGGGTCCCGGCGGCGCCTGGCAGCACCGGTGGGGAGCCCTCCGGCTCGGCTCCGCGCACCGCGTCCATGACCTTCCCGGCATGCGTCGCGCCGGGATCACGTTCGAGACCGCCGATCGCAGCAGGCCCGCCCGCGACGTCGTCTCCGAGTACTACGGCCACTACGAGCGCTTCTTCGGGCTGGACGTGCGGCGACCCGCGACGGTCGCCGCGGTCTTCGACCGGGGTGCCGACCTGGTGGTCAGGACCACGGTCGGCGAGATCACCTCCCGCGTCGTCGTGAACGCGACCGGCACGTGGGGCTCCCCGTTCGTCCCGTACTACCCCGGGGTGCGGGACTTCGCGGGTCGCCAGGTGCATACGGCGAGCTACCGCGACGCCGCCGATTTCGCCGGTCTGCGGGTGCTCGTGGTGGGCGGCGGGACCTCCGCCATCGGCTTCCTGCTCGAGCTGGAGGGGGTGGCCTCCACGACCTACTGGTCGACCAGGCGGCCGGTCGACTATCTCGACCAGGGCACGCTGGACCTCGAAGCGGCAGTCGGAGCCGTCAGCCAGCAGGACGACGCCGCACGGGCCGGCACGGCGCTGCCTTCGATCGTCTCGGGCACCGGCGTCCCGAAGACGCGCCGGATCGCCTCCGCCATCCAACGGGGCGTGCTGGCGCCACGACCGATGTTCGACCACCTCGAGCGGGACGCCGTCGTCTGGCCGGACGGCTCGCGCGAGCGGATCGACGCGGTCGTCTGGGCCACCGGGTTCCGGCCGGACATCCGGCACCTGAGCCCCCTCCGCCTCCACGAGAAGGCAGGCGGGGTGCAGGTGACGAGCGGTGCTGCGGAGCGCGACCCGCGCATATTCTTCGCGGGGTATGGGCCGACCGCGAGCACGATCGGGGCGAACCGGGCAGGCCGGACGCTGGCGCGCCAGGTCTTCGCCGCGCTCGGTGAGACGACGATGCCCGTCGACACGGCGCCGGAGCCCACGGTGCTGCAGGTGCCTCCCGACGAACCGCCGGACCACGTCGCCCAGCTGATGGCCCGCTTCTTCACCGACGCCTGACCCTTCGCGGATCCGGAGATCTCGGGCGACACCCCGCGCGGAGGCGCCCCTCGTCGGGGTGTCGTCGAATTTCTCCGGATCCGCGAATCATGCGCGGCGACGCCAGACCTGTTCGATCACATCGCCGACGTAGGCGGTCTCGCGGACGGCCGCGTTGTGAGTGAAGCGGAGGGGCTGCCGGCCGAGGTAGGCGAGCACGGCGTCGCGCTCGCGGTCGCGGACGACGGCTTTGCCGGAGTGGTGCGTGATCCCGTCCGACTCGATCGGGAGCCACTCGTCGACCAGGCCGTCGGTCCGGTAGAGCGAGGTCAGCCACGCCTGGCTGCGCCACGGGATGTGGCGGTCCTCGGCCTCCAGCCGGATGAAGGTCTCGCCCACCGACTCCGACAGGGGATCGCTCCGGTCGACCGCGCCGACCAGGTGGGAGGGGAGCGCGTCGCGCAGCACCGATGTCGACGCAGCGACCATGATCGGCGGGCCGCCCGCCGAGTTCCGTGCGGAGTCGATGGCGGCGGTCAGCCATCGGAACGACGTGCAGTGCGCGAGCTGCAGCAGCGCGTCGGCCGGTGATACCCGCCACCCACGGAGCGGTTCGAGGCGACGCTCCCAGTGGAGGCGGACGGCCGGATCCTGGCCGGCGCGGACGTGACTGGTCGGGTCGTCCGAGCGCCGCAGCCGTGTGACGTCGGGCGGCAGGCACACGTGGGTCCTGGCATCCATCCCCTCGGGGATGAGCATCCCGTAGCTCTCCGCTGCTGAGACGCACCCCAGCACACCTCCGGCGCGGACCGCCCACACGGCGCTCGCGGGCGCGGCCGGATCGAGGTACCAGCCGACCCGCGGGCGGTTCAGTGCCCCGACGTGCCGGAGCCGGCCGAGTTCCGTCCCGGTGAGCTTCGCCTCGAAGAACGCCCGGGTCGGCGCCAGGCCGTCGTTGCGGCGCAGCACCTCGCCGGCGATCGCGATGAGGACGGCGAGATCTCGGGTCATGGCACGGGACTGTGGCGCACGTCCGACCCGAG
>NZ_CAXTHO010000079.1:0-13969 GCF_964244015.1 uncultured Amnibacterium sp.
GAGCAGCGCCGCGCGGTCGTGCACGGGGATGACGACGGCCGGAGCGCCCATCAGGAGGTGAGGCTCCGGACGACGACGGCGGGCGCGCCGACCGCGAGCACCCCGGCGGGCAGCTCGCCTCGCACGAACGAGTTCGCGCCGACGGTGGTACCGGCGCCGATCACGGCGCCCTTCGACAGCACTGCGCCGGCGCAGATCCAGGCGTCCGCGCCGATCTCGATCCGGTCCACGCAGAACAGGTCCCGGTTGCCGACGGGGCCATGGTCCTCGGAGTGGATCGACACCCGCTCCCCGATCAGCACCCGCGGGCCGATGGTGACGTCCGTGTACGCGACCACCGTCACATGCGGACCGACGTAGGCGCCGGCGCCGATCGTCAGCGCCCCGTCACGGACGATGACGCGGGCGCCGCGGTTCAGCACCGCGCCCGCTTCCAGCACGAGCAGCGCGCCCGGCGCGACCTGGATCAGCTCGGGGCGCAGCGCGATCGCGCCCGGCCCGAATCGGACACGCCCCCGCGTGGCGATGGTGATGAGCATCCGGTACCACAGACTCTGTAGACGAATCATGCGCAACTCCACCCCCGCCCCGCCCCGCACGCCCGCTGCCGACGCCGGCAATCGTAGGCGCGCGCGCCCCGCTCCCGACGGACCTGCGCCGCTCGTCGACTGCGTGGTCCGCTCCGACGCCGCACGGAAGTCCGGCGGCGACACGGTGCAGGTGCGGGAGTACACGGCGCACCTCGCAGCGTGGGGCTTCGACGTGCGCGAGGTCCCGTTCCACCCCGCGATGCGCCTGCGGCCGGGCGCCGTCGTGCACGTCTTCAACATCGACCGCCCGTTCGAGTTCCTGCTCGCCTGCCGCGCTGCGGCCGGCCATCGCGTCGTCGTCAGTCCCATCCATCACGAGATCGGCCGGGTCCGGGCGATGCGCGCCGCCGACCGCGGTCGAGGACTCGTCAGCGTCAGCGCGCAGGTGCTGCCGGAGGCGCTGCGCGAATGGCTCGCGACCGCCTACCGAGCGGTCCGCGGCTCCACCGGCGCCGCCGGCATCGCCGCGTCCGCGCTGACCGCGGCCCGGCCGCTGCCGGCCGTGCCGACCGTCTGGCGCCGCACCGGGCGGCAGCTCGACCGGGTCGCCGCCGTGGCGCTGCTCGCGGAGGGGGAGGGGCGCGACCTCCGCCGCCTGACCGGCTGGCGGGCCGACAACGACCTCGTCGTGCCGAACGGCCGCCCGGAGGACCTCGACCTGGCGCTGCGCAGGCCGTGGGCCGACAGGCCGCCCGGGTCGATCGTGGTCGTCGGGCGGATCGAGCCCCGGAAGCGGCAGCTCGAGCTCGCCCGGGCCGCCGTGGCGGTCGGGGTCCCCGTGCGATTCGTGGGGCCTTTCGCCGACGAGACGAACGCCTACGCCTCGGCCTTCACCGATCTCGTCGCGGCGAACGCGATCCTCAGCCACGACGGCGCGAAGGATCGCTCCGAGGTGCTCGCGCTGCTCGGTTCGAGCCGGGTGCTCGTCAACGCGTCCTGGGTCGAGGTGCAGAGCCTCGTCGACCTGGAGGCGGCGACCATGGGCTGCGCGGTCGTCACCACCCGCACCGGCCACTCGCGGGAGTGGCTGGGCGATGCCGTCACCGCCGAGGACGGCGACGACCTGGGCGCGCTGCTGCGCCGCGCGGCGGCGCTCGCCGCGGCAAGCGCGCCGGTTCCCGCTGCGTCGAGGTACGACCGCACCTGGGAGCAGGCGGCGGAGCAGCTCGCCGAGGTCTACCTCGACGCCTGAGCGCGATCCAGTTCCCGGTCGACGAACCGGACCAGCGGGCGTGCGGTGTGCTCCCACGTCGACGTGAGGCAGTAGGAGCGGATCCGCTGCTCGACCGCATGCCGCTCCGCCGGTGACTTCAGCAGTCGCACGATCGCGCCGGCCATGTCGTCCTCGGCCTCGAACGCGCCGTCCGGCAGCTCCGCCGTGCGCTCGCGCGCGAGGAACGCCGGCCCCACCACGATCCGGCCGTGGGTCAGCGCGCCGACCAGCTTGAGCTGGCTGCCGCCGCCCGATCGCGCCGGCGCGAGCACGAGCGCAGCCCCCGCGTAGACCGCCGAGAGGTCGTCGACGAAGCCCTCGACGCTCGTCCCCTCCGGTGGGTCCTCGACCAGGTCCGCACCCCCGATGCCGATGATCCGCAGGCGAGCATCGGGCACCTGCTCGCGGACTCGGGGCCAGTCGTCGCGGAGGAAGCGGCGCATGCCGTGCCGGTTCGGGCCGTACCACCAGCTGCCGATCGCGGCGATCGTGGTGCCCGCCGAGGGGACCGGCGCCGCCTCGGGCGCGCCGACGCCGTTGACGACGAGCAGCTTCGGGTTCGTGGTGCGCAGGGCCTTGGCGTCACCGAGCGCGAGGGTGACGACGGCGTCCGCCCGTCGGACGACCCGTCGCTGCCAGAGCACCGCCTTCGCCGCCTCGAGCGCGTTGTAGGCGCGGCGCTTGACCGATCCGTCGAGGGTCATCGCCAGGAAGCGGCGGCTCTCGATGTTCGCGAACTCCACGACGTGGGAGGCGTCCGGCAGCACGCGGCCGATGCCGGCGGATGCCAGGATCGCGTCCGCCCAGAAGACGACGGGGGCTCCGGTCGCCTCGAGCCGGGGGAGCAGCGGCTCGAGCGCCCGCCACATCGAGGCCCCCTCGGTTGCGGCGGGTACCCCGGCGAGGCGCAGATCGAGCGGGGCGCGCACGTACGTGATGACGTCTGCGGTGATGACGTCGTCGGCGACGGTCGCCACGGGAGCCGGGACGGTTCCCGGCCACGGCTCCGGCTCGACCACGGTCACCCGGTAGTGCGCGGCGAGCACCTCGGCGATCCGTGCGGTCCGCACGCCTGCACCGTGGTCGTCGTCGGCGAGCCGCCGGGAGGTGATGAGCAGCACGTCGCAGGTGGGCGTCACCGCGCCTGCCCGGCGTCGGTCCGCGTCTGCACGGGTTTCGCCGGCACCCCGACGAGCGTCGTGCCGGCGGGGAAGCTGCGGGTGACGACGGCCCCCGCGCCGACGATGCAGCGTGCCCCCAGCTCCACGCCGTCGAGCACCGTCGCACCGTGCCCGAGCCAGCAGCCGTCGCCGATCCGGATCCCGCGGCGGACGACGTCGTGGGCGCTCGCGCCCTCCTCCGTCACCTCGTGGTTCTCGGCGATCAGGGTCACGTTGGCGCCGAGCTGGCAGTCGCTCCCGATCCGGATCGGCCCGCCGACGCCAATCGTGGCGCGCGGGCCGATGTAGGTCCGGGGGCCGATCCACAGCCCCTCGCCGGGGTTCGAGGGGTGCGAGGAGCACTGGATCCAGCCCTGCTCGCGCACCGTCACCCCATCGCCGAGGTGGACACCGTGCTTCGACAGCGCGGTGATGCGGAGCCCCGCGCCGAGCTGCACCCCGCGGCCGACGTGCAGCATGCGGCCGTACTCGATCACGACGCCGCGACCGACGAAGAGCGGCAGCCGCGCGGAGCGGAGCAGCGGCAGCCGCGTCAGGCCCCGCAGTGCGGGCAGGAGCCCGCGGCGGGCGTACCAGCCGAGGAGCGCGGGCACCGGCACCGCCGCTGCGGCATCGGACTGCGGGCGCACCGTCGAGAGCAGGCGGGAGACGATGCCGCGCGCTCCCGCGCTCACGCCCGCACCGCGTCGTCGTGCGCAGCGACGTCCTGGTCTGCGGCCCTGCGGGCGCGCGCTGCCGCGCCTCCGGCCGTCGCCATCGCGAGCAGCAGCCAGTACAGGACCATCGGCCGCTCGGCGTAGACGATGTCGATGAACAGCGCGCCGATCAGCAGCGAGATCGTCACGCACACCATCCAGAACGGCGAGCGACGCAGCCACATGACGATGAGCGCGAGCCAGGCGAGCACCCCGAGGATGCCGCCGTCGGCGAAGAAACGGAGGTACGAGCCGTCGACGCTCGGGCCGACGAACGACGGGCCGAGCCCGAAGACCACCTCGCTCGGGTCGTCGACCGTGTCGAGGATCAGATGCCAGCGGAAGAACCGCACGAGATTGCTCGGCTCCGAGCCGGACGACACGGCGCTGCCGGCGTTCACGAAGTCGTTGATGTGCGCGTACGCGATGTCGGCGTACTGGGCCGACGTCTGCGGCGGGGCCACCGAGGCGGCGAGGCCGGCGGCCACGTCCCAGCTGCCGAGCACCGAGGTGCTGGCGAAACGGCTGCTGACCGACTCGGCGGGGGGCGCGGGCAGGTCCGAGGTCGGCGCGGACGTGGCGCTCGCAGTCGGGGTGGGTGTCGGCGTTTCGGACACGGCCGCCTCGCTGGGCTCCGCCACCGGCGCCGGACCGGCGGTGTTCTGGCCGAGGCTGAAATCCGGTCCTCGGATGAGGCCGAGGGTGAAGGCCAGCACGAGACCCGCTGTCCCGACCGCGATCACCGACACCGCGACCCGCGCTCGAGAGCGCGTGTACGGCAGGAACGCCTCCCGCACACCCTGCCGCCGGATCGCCCGGACCTGTCGCACGAGCCAGGCGACCGTGAGGATCGCGAGCGCCACGGCGGCCGCGAGGATGGAGATGCGCGAGATCGACGCGGCGAGCGCGATCACCGACACCGAGGCGAGCACCCATCGCCCGCGGGCGACCCAGTACACGACGAGGGCGGCGCTGATCGCGCCGAGCTCGTAGGGGCCGACGGTCAAGCCTGCTGCACGGGTGTAGGCGGCGTGCGAGAAGCCGATCGGGATCGCGAAGTAGTACTGCACGACGGCGAAGGCCGCCTGCAGCACCGTCGTCGTGGCGAGCACGACCTCGAGCCGTCGGGTCCAGAGCGCCGTCGCCGACCGGAGCAGCAGCAGCGCTGCCGGGAACGCGACCCAGTACTCGACGGGACGGACGGCGTACAGCACCGCCGTCACCGGATCGAGCGTGCCGCGACCGGCGGCGACCAGGGCCGAGAGCACACCGGTCGCCGCGACGGCGAGCACCGCGAAGGTCATCGCGCTCGGGCGGGTGATCGGGCGCACGTGCAGCAGGCAGAGCAGCGCCATGGCGGCGAGAAGGAGGTCCTCGACCCGCAGGCCGGCGACCGGCAGGTCGAGGCGCGGGCCCACCAGCAGCCACAGCAGCAGCGCTGCGAGCACCCAGCGCACAGGTCGCGTCGGTGCCGTCGGCAGCAGGGCCCGGGCGCGGACCGCGGTCGGGGGATCAGCCAGGGTGGTGATGACGCGCTCCTCGCGGCAGGTGGCGCCGCGGGTGTGTTCGGCGCTGGAAGGACCTGAGCGACGCTAACCCCGAACGGGGGACATCTCGGGACGCCGCGACGGCGCGCCCGGATGCGGATGCGTCCTCCGCGCGACCGCAGATCGCGGAAGCGCGACCCTCGTACTGGGGGGAGGATCGGGCGCCACGACGTGCGGCGGCCGCGGAGCATTGGGTGAACAATCACCGCCGCGCCGAACCCGGTACCCGGCAGGCGCGGGGCCGGATGCCATCGTGCCGATGCACGGCCACCCGATCGGCGGCCGCTGCGACCGACATCCGCGGAACATCCGACCGAAGGGCCGCTTGCATGCGACTGCCTCTCCGCCATCCGTCCACCTCCCGCTTCCGTCTCGCGCTGGGCTCGGCGATCGCAGCAGGACTGCTCGTCAGCGTCGGCGCCGCGCCGCTGAGCGCCTCCGCGGCGCCGGCCGCCACCCACTACGTCAACTGCGCGGCGAAGACGAACGGCGACGGCTCCTCCGAGGCGAAGGCCTGGAACTCGATCTCGTCGGTCACGAAACACGGCGGCTTCACCGCGGGCGACAAGATCCTGTTCAAACGCGGCACCACCTGCAAGGGGCAGTTGGCACCGACCGGCTCCGGCACCGCGACGGCGCGGAACGTGATCGGCGCGTACGGCACCGGTGCTCGGCCGACGATCGCGGGCGGCGGCACGGCGAACAACACCGGCGCCGTGCAGATCATCAACCAGCAGTACTGGACGGTGCAGGACCTGCACATCACGAACGCAACGAAGTCGGCGAACCCCACGACCTATCGCTCGGGCCTGCTGTTCTTCAACAGCGGCGTCGGCCGGCTCGCCGGCCTCACGGCGCAGCGCCTGTGGATCGAGAACGTGCGCAGCAACCCGGGCAACGGGAACACCCGCGCCTACGGCGGGATCTCCGCCCTCACCTTCGGCACCATGAAGTCCGGGTTCGACTCCCTGCGCATCCTGAACAACACGGTCAGGAACGTGTCGCGGACGGGCATCATCTCGTCGAACGCGCAGTACCCGAAGGCGTACGACAAGGACACCCGCATCGCCGGGAACACGGTCAGTCACGCCCGCGGCGACGGCATCGTCCTGATCGGCGCGCAGCACGGACGGATCGACGACAACGTCGTCGCGAACGTCGGCGACCTCGGCAGCTGCGCGCACTGCGGGCGGTACGGCGGCCCGTCGACGGCGAGCGCCGGCATCTGGCCGTCGTCCGCGCGCTACATCACGATCGACCACAACGAGGTCTACGGCACCCGCAAGGCCGGCGGCGACGGCGAGGCGTTCGACATCGACCGCTCTTCCCGCGACGTGACGATCCAGTACAACTACGCGCACGACAACCAGGGCGGCGGTGTGCTGCTGACCGGAGCGCGCGACTCGACGATCCGCTTCAACATCCTCGAGAACAACGGCCAGGGTGCGCTGACGTTCTACGGGAAGGCACCGTCGACGAACACGAGCTTCTACAACAACACCGTCTACCTCTCGAAGGCATCGAAGGCCAAGGTCGTCCGCACGTTCGGCGCGATCAAGGGCTCGAAGGTGTCGTTCAAGAACAACCTCGTCTACAGCTACGGCGCCGGCCAGTACCAGTGGCCGACCAAGAAGGTGACGACGGCCGCGAACACGCTGCTCGGTCCCCTCGGCGTCGGGCGCCCGCGTGACGCCAAGACGAGTTTCGTGAACCCCGGGCTGAAGGCACCGGGTACCGGGAAGACCGGTTTCAAGTCGCTGAAGGGCTACAAGCCGAAGCACCCGTCGAGCTTCAAGCGGGGCGTCGCCATCCCGAAGAGCGTGAAGGTCGACATCTTCGGCAAGAAGATCAACCCCGCCAAGCCGCCGCGCGGCGCGGCCGGCTGAGCCGCCGCCGCAGCAGCGGTGCACCATCGGGCCCCCGTCATCACGACCGTGATGGCGGGGGCCTGATTGCAGCGCCCGACGCGTTCCGCTCGGCGACCACCTCCTGATGACGAGGTGAACGCGGGTGCGGGGCTTCGCGCGGCTCCGCGGGTCGTCCGCCGTCGGCGCCCGACCCTCGAATAGGGTCCATCCCGCTCGACCGAAGGACTGGAAGGACGCGGCTGCATCGTGCCCAAGCCCCGCAAGAAGATTCGGACGCCCGCGCAGCGGGTGCGCCGCCGCGTCACCGTCGCCGGTGTCGTCGCGCTCCTGCTCGGTGTCGTCGCCGTGGTCCTGCTGACCGTCTACGTCGGCAACCGCGCGCTCGTCGCGAAGGACGCGCTGCAGGCGGCGCAGGGGCAGCTGACCTCCTTCAAGTCGGCGCTCGGCCAGCCGAACGCACCGAGCACGACCATGCTCTACCGAAGCCTGCAGAAGAACACGTCGCGGGCGGCGGAGCAGGTGGACGACCCGGTGTGGTCGCTGTACGAGCGCATCCCGGTGGTGGGCCCGAATCTGAAGGCGTTTCGCCAGACCTCCACGCTCGTGAACACCCTCGTGCACGACGGCGTCGGCCCCATCGCCGAGGCCGCCGACGGCATCAGCGTGGACAGTCTCAAGCCGCAGAACGGGGCGATCAATATCGCGCCGCTGAAGAAGCTGACGCCGGCGATGGGCGACATCGACGACGCGATCACGGCGGCGGACAGGAGCGCCGGCGCGATCGACACGAAGGACGTCGTGCCGCAGCTGAAGCAGCCGATCGCGCAGGTGCAGTCGATGCTCGGCGAGGCCGCCCCGGTCACCCACGAGCTGCGCAAGATCATGCCGGTGCTCTATCCGGCCCTCGGCGGGGAGGGGTCCCGGCACTACCTGCTCATCTTCCAGAACAACGCGGAGGAGCGCGCGAGCGGCGGCAACCCGGCGTCCATGGCGATGCTCGTCGTGAAGGACGGCAAGATCTCGCTGGGCAAGCAGGGCAGCTCCAGCAACTTCCCGAAGTACTCCACTCCGCCCTACACGCCGAAGGGCACCGGCAACGGGGACTGGCCGAAGATCTACACCGACTACGCGTCGACCTACGTCACGAACATCACGATGACGCCCGACTTCCCCTCCACCGCGAAGATGGCGCGGGCGATGTGGCGCGATCAGATCGGCGGCAAGGTCGACGGCGTCATCTCCTTCGACCCGGTGGCGCTGTCCTACCTGATGCGCGCGACCGGTCCGGTGAAGCTCCAGGACGGCACCGAGATCACCGCCGACAACGCGGTGCAGTTCCTGCTCTCCGACGTCTACGCGAAGAACACCAACCCGGCGGTGCAGGATGCGATCTTCGCCTCCGCCGCGCAGGCGATCTTCTCCGCGGTCACCAACGGCCAGGGCAGTCCGACGGCGTACCTCGACCAGCTGCAGCCGATGATGACGGAGCAGCGGCTGAAGATGTGGAGCGTCCGCGACGACGAGGAGACGCTGCTCATGGACTCGCCGCTCGGGAACATGCTGCCCGAGGACAACACCGAGAAGACGGTGCTCGGCGTCTACAACAACGACGACGCGACCTCGAAGATGAGCTACTACATGGACGAGCAGGTGAAGGTCGTCGCCGACACCTGCACGGCCACGCCGAAGTACACCGTGTCAGCGAAGGTCATCAACACCCTCCCGTCGGCGAAGGCCTACTCGCTGCCCGAGTACGTCAAGGCGCACCAGCCGCGCATCGTCCCCGGCGGCGACCGCCAGTGGGTCCAGGTCTACGGCCCCGTCGGCGCGAAGCTCAAGGCCGTGTACATCGACGGCAAGAAGGTCGTCTGGGGCACGAACTTCAGCTACAAGGTCAACACCAACTACGCCGCGACCGGGGAGGCGGACCGCCGCCCGGCCGTCAAGGGCACGATGTACGACCGCCCCGTCGGCGTCGTCAGCCTGAACCTGGGCCCTGCCTCCTCGAAGACGGTCAAGGCCGTGTTCACCGGCGGCACGGCCAACAGCAAGACCGTCGAGGTGAGCCACACCCCGAAGGTGCGCGAGGTGCCGGTGACGATCGACGCGGCGAAGTGCGGCTGATGCGGGCGAGCGTCAGCGGGGACGCAGGTCAGCAGTGAGGTCCGGGTACACCACGGCCGGATCCACCCGGCTTCCTGTGCTCATCCCGCGGGTGCTCCAGCCGCGGGAGAGCTTCGCGGCCAGCGCCGCGGAGGCCTCCGCGGCCGCGTCCCAGTCGTGGCGGGTCCGGGCGCGCTCCTGCATCAGCTCGCCGATGTCGCGGAAGCGGAACGGGTAGCGCTCGACCTGCTCGATCTCGTACGCCATGCCGGCGGGCGATGAGAAGTAGGAGCCGGCGGTGCCGGCGACCTCGCGGGTGAAGACGGTGTCCCAGGCGACGATCGGGGTTCCTGCGCCCATCGCCTGCAGCAGCGTCGTCGGCGTCGCGCCGAGCGGGTCGCCGTGCACCGAGCTGACCGCGTGCGCGGCGAGCTGCTCGAT
Organism: uncultured Amnibacterium sp.; assembly: GCF_964244015.1. Taxonomy (NCBI): domain Bacteria; kingdom Bacillati; phylum Actinomycetota; class Actinomycetes; order Micrococcales; family Microbacteriaceae; genus Amnibacterium; species uncultured Amnibacterium sp. The sequence goes on from NZ_CAXTHO010000079.1 coordinate 9,639, forward strand.
CGTCCGGGTGTCGGTGATCGCGCCGAGGCGGATGATGCGCGCGTCCCGTGCGGCCACGGTCAGGACCGACTCGGCGAGCCGGGAGGAGCGGTGCGGCTGGGCGACCACCAGCGGGAGCACCGCGGCGGAGCGGTGGTATCCCTCCAGCGCCACCTCGAGGTGCTCCTCGGTCGCGGAGCCGGTGAGCAGATGGAAGGCGCCGGGGACGAGACCGAGCGCCTCGATCGCGTCGGAGGGAACGTGCCGCAGCACGGTCGTGCCGGGCCGGATGACGTCCGCCGGCACGGCGAACTCGTCGTCGTAGTAGTCGGCCATGCCCTGACCGCTCGTGATGAGCGCGTCCGCGTCCCGGACGGCCAGGCGCTCGGCGGTGCGCAGTGCGCGGCGGCCCCAGCGGCTGCGGCCCTCGCGCTTCCACTCCAGCCCGCCGACGTGCAGGGCGACCGCGGCACCGCGGCCTCGCAGCAGCGGGACGAGCGGCGCGTGCTCGATCCCGAAGGCGAGCACGACGTCCTGGCGGCGGCCCGCGGCGATGCGCGTGGCGGCGAGGGCGCTGCCCGAGACGGAGCCCGGCCGGACGCTGCTGACCGTGTGGCCGAGCGCGACGAGTCGCGGGCCGAGCTCGGCGTCGAGCCCGTCGTGGTCGGCGGTGCGGGAGCCGAGCATCGTGATGCGCAGCGGCGGCGCGCTGAAGCGGTGGCGGGGCGGTGCGGACTGCAGCGAGGTCATGGGGTCCTCGGGGACGGATGCGCCGGCGACGCCGGTCGCGGCGAGCGACGGCGTGGTGGAGCGCGGGGGTGTGCACGCCGGCGCGAACCGGGCTGTGACGGGTGGGGGTGAACGGTCTCGACGGGTTCCGGTGGGTGCCGGATCGAGATCGGCCCGAGCCTACGGCGTGGTACCCGCGACCGCCGTCCCCTGTTGCAGGGGCACCGGGTGCCCCGGTTTCCTGCGCGGCACGGGCGGGAGGGACAGCGGCAGCGCCACGGACAGCGCCACGAGCAGCGCCCAGTTCCCCTCGATCAGCAGCCGGCTCTCGGCCATCGCCTGGGTGAGCAGCGCCGCGAGCAGCAGCAGCGGCAGCACCGCGAGCGGGCGAGCCGTCACCGCGAGGCGCAGCGCTCGGTACACGACGGAACCGACGACCGCCACGAGCGCGATCAGGCCGGGGATGCCGAGCTGCATCTGGATGTCGAGGTAGGCGTTGTGCGCCTGGAGGTACTGCACGCCGTCGCGGATGACGAACTGCTTGTACGGGTCGATCCAGGGTGCCCAGTAGCTGATCCAGCCCCAGCCGAGGATCGGCTTCTGCTTCACCAGCGTGCCCACGAGGCGCCAGATCTCGAGCCGCCCGGTGAAGTCGTCGCCCTTGCCGAGCAGCCGGAGGAACGGCTCGGCGAGCCGGGAGGACCCCAGCGCGACCAGCGCGACGAACAGGAGCGAGCCGCCCAGCACCACGCCGCGACCGCGCCGACCGAACGTCCGAAGGCCCCAGATGAGCAGCGCGCCGGCCACGACGACGCCTCCGGCGATCACGACCGTCGCGGACCGCGTCAGCACGATCACCAGCAGATCGAGCGCGAGCGCGGGCAGCAGGAGGCGGCGCCGCACGAACCGCGCCTGCGCGAGGCAGGCGGTGACGAGGGCGGCGAGCAGGGCCTGGAAGCAGAGGAGGTTCGCGTTCGCGGTGAAGCCCTGGATCCGGCCGCCGTGGAACAGCAGCCCGTTGCTCCAGTAGTAGGCACCGGGCACGTTCGCGCTGTAATTCGTCCAGAGCGGCAGGATCCGCCCGCCGGGGGACAGCGCCACCCCGACCTCGAAGAGCAGCGAGATCACCATGTCGGCCTGCAGCATGATCGCGAACAGGGCGGCGAGCCGGACCGGTGGCAGGGCGAGGCAGATGCCGACCGCGATCGTCGCGGTCGCGGTCTGGATGAAGCAGCCGACCAGCGTCAGGACCGGGTAGTGGGACCAGGCGAGCGAGGCGACGCAGACCGCCATGAACGCGAGGATCGGCACCGCACGCCGGGACAGCAGGAGCGCTTTCGCGCGCTGCCGCTCGTGGACGATCAGCACGATCGCGCCCGCGAGCAGCAGGAGCGAGACCGCGCCGAACCCCCACCAGCTGAGCAGGTCGCGCATGCCGTCGCCGTTCCAGAGCGAGAACAGGGCGACGATCACGTACCCGTCTCTCGCCCAGCGCCGCACGGCTCCGACCCTACGAGATGCACCCGCGCAGGGCGTCGGGCGGGAACGCCCGTGGGCGAGTCGTGACGTCGTGCGGACGCCCCGCAGGGCGCCACGGTAGGAATAGGGCATGTTCGTCGGGATCACCAACACGCCACGCGACTACGCCTGGGGGTCGCGCACGGCGATCGCCGATCTTCTCGGGCACCCGGCCTCGGGCGGGCCGGAGGCGGAGCTGTGGCTCGGCGCGCACCCGGGGCATCCCAGCACGGTCACGACCGCGACGCCCGCGCTGGCCGGCGAGCGCCTCGACGCGGTCATCGCCGGCGACGCCCCGCGGTTCGTCGGTGCGGGGCGGACCCGGCTCCCGTTCCTCATGAAGGTGCTCGCCGCCGACGCCCCCCTCTCGCTGCAGGTGCACCCGGACCCCGAGCAGGCGAAGGCGGGTTTCGCGAAGGAGAACGAGGAGGGCGTCCCGCTCGACGCCGAGGCCCGCAACTACAAGGACGACTCCGCGAAGCCGGAGCTGATCCTCGCGCTCTCCGCCACGTTCGAGGCGCTCGCGGGGTTCCAGCACGTCAGCACCGCCAGGATGCTGCTGGCCGAGCTGATCACCAGCACGAGCGGCGAGGACCGCGACGTCGTCTCCCGGTTCGGGGAGGAGCTCTCCGCGGGGAATCCGGGCGAGGTCGCCTCGACGGGCAGCAGCGCGCACGTGATCCGGGACGGGATGCCCGCGGACGAGGACACCCACCCCGCCCACTCCGGCGAGGGCAATGCGCTCGCCGCGATCGTCGAGCGCCTCCTCCGTGGCGGCGACGACGTCGACCGGCTCGTCGCCGCGATCGTCGAGGCGGCTCCGAAGGTCAGCGCGAACTCGAGCTTCTCCCGCGAGTTCCAAACCGTCGGCGAGCTCGCGGAGGCGTACCCGGGCGACCCGGGCATCGTCATCAGCCTGCTGATGAACCGCGTCTCCCTCCAGCAGGGGCAGGCGCTTGCGCTGGAGGCGGGCACGATGCACGCCTACCTCTCCGGCCTCGGCATCGAGGTCATGTCCGCGAGCGACAACGTGCTGCGCGGCGGCCTGACCCCGAAGCACGTCGACGTCGACGAGCTGCTCGCCGTCGCCACGTTCGAGGCGGAGTCCGTGCCGCTCGTCACCCCCGATTCGCCGGTGCCGGGCATCACCGTCTGGCGACCGCAGGGTGACGAGTTCGTCCTCGCCCAGGTCGCGCTCGGGGATGCTGCGGCGATCCACGGCTACACCCTCGCCGGGCCGGAGACCACGAGCTTCGCGCTGACGGGCCCGGCGATCGTCCTCGTCCTGACGGGCGGGCTGAGCATCTCGGGATCGAGCGACGCCATCGCGCTGGCGCGTGGCGACGCCGCCTACGTCACGCCCGACGAGGGCGTGCTGACCTTCGCCGGCTCGGGGATCGCCTACATCACGACCACGCCCTGACGCGGGGGCGATGCGCGCGATGCCCTCGGTCCTGGTCGTCTGCACGGCGAACGTCTGCCGATCACCGCTCGCCGCGCGAACGCTCGCTCGCGCGCTCGAGGGATCGGCACTCGGCGCGGTCGAGGTGACGAGCGCCGGCACGCGTGCGCTGGAGGGGCAGGCGATGTGCGCCGTCTCCGCGGAGGAGCTCGACCCGGGCGACGCGGCCGAGCACCGGGCCCGGCAGCTGACCGGCGACCTGGTCCGCGAGGCCGACCTCGTGCTGACGATGGAGCGCGAGCAGCGGTCCGACGCCGTGCGGTCGGCCCCGGGCTCGCAGGCGAAGGTCTTCACGCTCCGGGAGGCGGCGGCGCTGCTGAGCGTCCTCGCCGAGCGGGACGTCCCGGCGCCCACCGACCTCGCGGCGCTCGCCAAGGCACTCCACTCCGTCCGCGGACTCGCGCCACTCGTCCCGACCGAGCCCGTCAAGAAGCACTGGTGGAGCCGGCCGGAGGAGCCGGAGGACCCGATGACGATCGTCGACGGCCATGGGCGCTCCCTCGAGGAGCACACCGCAGCCGCCGCGCAGGTCCACGAGACCGCGGACCGCGTCGCCGCCGCGATCATCGCGCTGACAACCCGCCCGCCCGCCTCCTGACCCTGCGCTGAGCGAGACAACGCAGCGCACCCACGCCGCCCGCCC
>NZ_CAXTHO010000080.1:0-13874 GCF_964244015.1 uncultured Amnibacterium sp.
CTCGGCCGCGGAGAGCGGATCTGGGACGGTCAGGAGGGTCTGGAGGAGCGCTTCGCGATCGAGACGACGGCGTCACCGAGCGGCGTCGTGCACCAGGTCCTCACCCGCCGCTGATCAGCCCGCGGCAGTCGTGCCGCTGAGGGACACCTGTCCTCCGGCGCCGCAGGGCGATCGTCCCAGAGCGGCGCAAGTGCACGCAGGCCGGTCGCGGACGGCTCAGGGGGTGATCACGGCGAAGATGTTGCCCGACGGGTCCGTGAACCAGGCGATGTCGGGCCCGCGGCCCCGCATCGCGCCGTCCTCGTCCTGCGGCATCCCGGGATAGCGCTCGGGCTCCAGTCCCGCCGCCGCGAGCTCGCGGATGGCCTGCCCGACGTCCGCGACGACGAGGTTCAAGACCGTGAACGACGCGGGCTCGTGGTTCGGCTTCGCGTACAGGATCACCTGCCCGCCACCCGGCAGGTTCAGCCGCGCGATGGTGCCGTCCTCGACGTCCAGGCCGACGACGTCGCGCCAGAAGGCGACCGCCTCCGGGACGTCTCTGACCGAGATGCCGCTGAACGCCCGCGCGATGGTCACCATGTGCAGACCGTACCGAGAAGGGGTCGGAGTGGGAGGCTGAGGACATGACGATCACCGCTGCCGACACCGCCTCCGACCTCGCTGAGGGAGTACCCCTCGTCCCGCACTGGATCGGTGGCCGCTCGGTCGCCGGCTCCTCCGGCCGAACGGGGGACGTCTACGATCCCGCGCTCGGGATCGTGACGAAGCGGGTGGCCTTCGCGGACCAGGCCGACATCGACGCGGCCGTGGACGCCGCGAAGGCCGCGTACCCCGCCTGGCGCGACCTGTCGCTCGCGCGACGGCAGCAGATCATGTTCCGTTTCCGTGAGCTGCTGGAGGCGAAGAAGGACGAGCTGGCCGAGCTGATCACGAGCGAGCACGGCAAGGTGATCTCCGACGCGCTGGGTGAGATCAGCCGCGGCCAGGAGGTCGTGGAGTTCGCGACGAGCCTCGCGCACCACCTGAAGGGTGAGTTCTCCGAGCAGGTCTCGACCGGTGTGGACGTCTACTCGATCCGGCAGCCGCTCGGCGTCGTGGGGATCATCAGCCCGTTCAACTTCCCGGCGATGGTGCCGATGTGGTTCTTCCCGATCGCGATCGCGGCCGGCAACACCGTGATCGTGAAGCCCTCCGAGAAGGATCCCTCCGCGGCGGTCTGGATTGGCGAGGTCTTCAAGGAGGCCGGTCTCCCCGACGGTGTCTTCACCGTGCTGCACGGCGACAAGGTCGCGGTCGACGGGCTGCTGACCCACCCGGACGTGCGGTCGATCTCGTTCGTCGGCTCGACACCGATCGCGCAGTACATCTACGAGACCGCGGCTCGAAACGGCAAGCGGGTGCAGGCCCTCGGCGGCGCGAAGAACCACATGCTCGTGCTGCCCGACGCGGACCTCGACCTGGTCGCCGACTCCGCCGTGAACGCCGGGTTCGGGTCGGCCGGGGAGCGGTGCATGGCGATCTCGGTCGTCGTCGCGGTCGAGCCGGTCGCGGACGCGCTGATCGCGAAGGTGAAGGAGCGGATGGCGGGCCTCAAGATCGGCGACGGGCGCCGCTCCTGCGACATGGGCCCGCTCGTGACGAAGCAGCACCGCGACAAGGTCGCCTCCTACATCGACGTCGCGATCGCGGACGGCGCCGACGTCGTGGTGGACGGCCGCGGCGTGGAGGTCGACGGCGACCCGAACGGGTTCTGGCTCGGCCCGACCCTGATCGACCGGGTCCCGACCTCCTCCCGCGTCTACACGGAGGAGATCTTCGGCCCGGTGCTCTCGGTCGTCCGCGTCGCCTCCTACGAGGAGGGCGTCGCGCTGATCAACACCGGCGCGTTCGGCAACGGCACGGCGATCTTCACCAACGACGGCGGCGCCGCACGACGGTTCCAGCACGAGGTCGAGGTCGGCATGATCGGCATCAACGTGCCCATCCCGGTGCCGGTCGCGACGTTCTCGTTCGGCGGGTGGCGGCAGTCGCTGTTCGGCGACACGAAGGCGCACGGCGTCGAGGGCGTGAAGTTCTACACGCAGCTCAAGGCCGTCACGAGCCGCTGGCTGGATCCGTCCCACGGCGGCGTCGACCTCGGCTTCCCCCAGAACTGAGTCCGTCAGCAGGACTCAGGAGCATCAGCAGGACTGGAACGCCGCTTCTGTCCTGCTGATGTCGCTGAGTCCTGCCGTCGTGCTCCGCTGACCGGCGCGCCCGGACCGGCAGACTGGGTCCGTGGGCGAGACCGATCTCTTCGCAGTGGCCGTGCTGTTCGTCGCGATCGCGCTGATCATCGGGATCGGCTTCAACGCGCTCGGCGACCGCATCCGCGTGCCCGCTCCGGCGCTGTTCCTGGTCGTCGCGGCCATGGCGTCGAACGTCTTCCCGGACCTCGGCGGGATCCCGCTGGTGATCGACCAGCGCATCGTCACGGTCGCCCTGATCCTCATCCTCTTCGACGGCGGCATGCACATCGGGTGGTCGCGGTTCCGGAGCGCGGCGGGACCGATCGGGTTGGTGGGGGCGGCCGGCACCGCGCTCACGGCCGCGGCGATCGCGCTCGCGGCCCGGTTCCTGCTGGGCTTCGACTGGCAGGCCGCCCTGCTGCTCGGCGCGGCGCTGTCGCCGACCGACCCGGCCGTCGTCTTCTCGGTGCTCGGGCGCAAGGAGGTGGAGGGGCGCAGCGGCACGCTCCTCGAGGGGGAGTCGGGCTTCAACGACCCGGTCGGGATCGCCCTGCTCGGCGTGCTCCTCGCGACGGGTGCCAGCGCCGGAGCGGGCGCCGTGGCGAGCGGGATCGGCGAGTTCGTGCTCGAGATGGTCGTCGGCATCGCGGTCGGCACCGCGGGCGGGCTGCTGCTCGGCTGGTTCCAGCGGCACGTGCGGCTGCCGAACGAGGCGCTCTACCCCCTCCGGACCATCGCCTTCGCCGCGATCGTCTACGGCGCCGCGACCCTGCTGCACGGCTCCGGCTTCCTCGCCGTGTTCCTCGCGGGCATCCTGGTCGGCGACAACCGCGCGCCGTACCAGACGGAGGTCCGCCGGTTCAGCAGCGGACTCTCGAGCCTCGCCGAGATCATCGCGTTCACCGTCCTGGGACTCTCCGTCGACCTGACCGACGTCATCCGCGCGGACGTGCTGATCCCGGGCGTCGTCCTGGCCGCCCTCCTGATCCTCGTGATCCGGCCGCTGCTCGTCGGCCCGCTCCTGCTGCCCCTGCAGCTCACCGGAGGCGAGCGCGGCTTCGTGCTGTTCGCGGGGCTGAAGGGGGCGGTGCCGATCCTGCTCGGAATCCTGATCCGCGACGCGGAGGTACCCGGAGCGACGCGGCTCGCCGCGATCATCTTCGTCGTCGTCAACATCTCGGTGCTCGTGCAGGGCGGCCTCGTGCCGCAGGTCGCGGCGTGGTTCCGGGTACCCATGCGGGACGTGGAGCAGCAGCCGTTCGTCGCCGGCCTCCGCTTCAACGAGGAGCCGCAGGATCTCCGGCGCTACGTCGTCCGCACGGCATCGCCCGCGGACGGCGCGACGCTCGCCGATCTGTCCCTCGGCGAGCGCGGCTGGGTGAGCCTCGTCCGGCGGGACGGGGTGTCGGTCCCGCTGCGGGGCGGGACGAGGCTGGAGGTGGGCGACGAGGTGCTCGCGTTCGCGGAGCCGGACCTCGACGTGGGCGACCTGTTCCGCCCCCGGACCTGAGCCGCGTGCCTCCGCCTCAGGTGAGTCGGAGGTGGAGGGTCTGCAGCTTCGGCTCCCGCACCGGCGTCAGCCGGATCTCGCAGCGGATCGCACCGGTCGCGCCCACCACCGTCCAGGCGAGGTGGGCGGGGGAGTCGCTCCGCGCGGCGGAGCCGGTCAGCGGCAGGACGGGCGCATCGGCCGCCAGCCCGATCCGGTCACGGAGGCGCTCGGCGTGCGCGCGGCGGAGCGCGAACGACTCGTCGAGCACCAGGTTGTCGGCGGCGACGCCGGCGAGCGCGGCGTCGTCCCAGGTCCGCAGCAGGTCCTCCACGACGTGGCGGGCCGCGGCGGTCTCCGGCCACAGCGTCGGTTCCGCCTCCGGATCGGCCGCGCTGTCGAGCAGCAGGTGCAGCGCCAGGGTCGCGGGCCGCGTCGCGCCGCTGTAGCGCCCGTTCTCGAGCACGATCACGCCGAGGCCGCTCTCCGGGTGCCACCGCATGTTCGCGCCGTAGCCCGGGTAGCCGCCCGAGTGGCTGACGATGCGGCCGTGCCGAGGGTCCTCCTCCACCACGAGCCCGAGGCCGTAGTGCGTCCGCGCCGAGCCGGGCACCGGTGTCCTCGGCTCCTGCATCGCGCGCCGCAGCGCGACGCCGAGCACGTCGTCCGAGGCGCCGTCGCGCCAGGCGGCGGCCAGCCAGCCGGCCCAGGTCGCGAGGGCCGTCGGGGTCGCGATCAGGCCGCCGAGCGCCGAGAACGCGCCCGGCTCGGCCCAGGGCTGCCGGATCCAGCGGCCCTCGACCTTCGCGAAGCCCTCCGCGATCGGGGCGTCGATCCGCCGGTCGTAGCCGAGCCCGGTCAGCCCGAGCGGTTCGAGGATGCGCTCGCGGACCAGTTGCGGGTACGGCTTCCCGCCGACCCGCTCGAGCACGCGGCCGAGGATCGCGTAGGCAAAGCTCGAGTACTCGTAGGTCGTGCCGGGCTCGTAGGAGAGGCGGATCCCGTCGCCGACGAGGCGGTCGAAGTCCGGCGTGCTCAGCGACTCCTGCCGGTCGGCCCACGGGTCGTCGATCGGGATGCCGCCCGACATCGAGGCGAGCTCGCCCAGGGTCGGGGCTCGGGAGGCGCCCAGCACGGTCGCGTCGAGCACCTCCGTCAGCGGCGTGTCGAGCGACAGCGAGCCCTCCGCGACGAAGCTCAGCAGGGTCGCCGCGGTGACGCTCTTCGTGCAGGAGGCGACCCGGAACGCCGTGCCCGCCTCGGGCACCGGCGCGACCGACTCGTCGCCGCTCACGCCGGCCGCCAGCACCCCCTCCGGCCCGAACACCGCCCACGAGCAGGCCGGCGTGCGCCCATCGCGGACGCGGGCGGCAGCGATCTCGTCGAGGGCGGGCGCTGCGAGCGGGGCGCGATCGGCTCGGTAGGGCACCGGAGGATCCTTCCATCCGCATCCGGCGCGAAGATGTCGGAGTGGCGGAGGACGGTGTGGTGGAGGGCGGTGCGGCCGACGTGACGGCGGTGGACGCGGCGGCGGAGGGGGCTCGGCGCGAGCTGCGCGCGGAGCAGCTGAAGGAGCGCGTCTACATCACGTTCACCGCGCTCAGCGTCATGCTCGCACTGCGCGCGGAGGTCGACCACCTGACGGTCGGGAACGCGGTGGTCACGCTCACGGTCGCGGTGGTCGGCACGCTGCTCGCGGTGTTCGTCGCGGACGTCGTCGCGCACATCACGGTCCATCAGGTGCTGCCGACGCGTACCGAGTTCATCCACATGGTCGTCGTGGTGCTCGGGGCGGCGGAGACGCTCGTGCTGCCGCTGCTCATCCTCGGTCTGGCAGCGGTCGGTCTGCTCCCCCTCGGGGCGGCGCTCACCGCCGCGACGGTCGTGCTCGTCGTGACCCTGGTCGCCGTCGGCTACCTCGCGGTCCGGCGGCTGAAGCTGCCGCTGATCCAGCGGCTGCTGGTCCTGCTGGCCGAGTTCGTGCTCGGACTCGTCGTCGTCGGGTTCGAGCTGCTCGCGCACTGAGGGTCAGAACGCGGCCCGGCGCACGATCGCGAAGCCCGAGACGGCCCCGGAGGTGGGCTGCAGGCGCACGCGGACCGTCGCCGGGCGCTGCTCCGCGGTGATGCCGAGCGACGACGTCGTCGCAGGACCCGTGCAGTCGGCCTCCCCGGAGAGGCCGAGGGCGACGTCGTCCCCTCCTCCTTCCACGAGGCTCCAGCGCATCGTGCTGCCATCGGCACCGGCGCACGCCACCTCGACGGTGAGCGCGCCGCTGCCGGGCGTCCTCCCCGCCGGGTCGGCGACGGTACCGGCGGCGAAGGTCGACCGGGTGATCTCGGCCGCATCCCGCGTCGGGATCGTCAGCGGGGTGACGGTCGGCGTCGCGGACCGGGGCACCCGGCGGGTCGCCTCCGGTGCGCCGGTCGCGCAGCCGGCCACCAGCACGACCACCGCGGCGAGGGTCGCGGGGAGCGCGAGCGGGCGAGCGTGCACACCCGCATTCTCCGTCCTGCTCCGCGGACGGATATCGTGGCGGGCCGTGCCCGTCGTCGTCCGTCCGCTCGAGTCCTTCGATCTGCCCGGCGTGCTGGCGATGAACAACGACGCGGTGCCGGCCGTGCCGCCGACGGACCGGGAGCGGCTCGCCGAGATCGTCGCGACCGCGAGCCTCGCCGTGGTCGCCGAGCGGGAGCCGGGCCACCCGATCGGCTTCCTGCTCGCCATGGACCCCGGCGTCGACTACGACAGCGAGAACTACCGCTGGTTCGCGGGCCGCGGCGACTCCTTCGTCTACGTCGACCGGATCGTCGTCGCCGACGGCGCCCAGGGCGGCGGCATCGGCCGGGCGCTGTACGAGGCGGCCTTCGAGCGAGCTCGGGAGTTCGGCCGCGCGGAGGTGACATGCGAGGTGAACGTGCGCCCGCCGAACCCGGCGTCGCTGGCGTTCCACGCCCGCCTCGGCTTCGAGCGGCTCGCCGAGCAGGAGACGAAGGGCGGCGCCTACCGCGTCGCGCTCCTGGCCGCCCGACTCTCCGTTTTGTAGGAACCTCCGTCCTACAAAACGGAGGACCAGGAATGCGTGGCCCGGTCCGACGCTTGGAGATCACGATGACTGCAGACGACACGATCACCCGTGCCGGCGTCGGCTTCCGGTCCGACCGCGGGCCCATCCTCATCGCGCTGATGGTCGTGACGGGCCTGATCGCGATCGATTCGACGATCCTCGCGACGGCGGTCGCGTCCGTCGTGGACGACCTCGGCGGCTTCTCGAGCTTCCCGTGGTTGTTCTCCGTCTACCTGCTCGCGCAGGCGGTGTCGGTGCCGATCTACGCGAAGCTCGCGGACACGATCGGCCGGCGGCCCGTGCTGCTGTTCGGCGTCGGGCTGTTCTTCGCCGGTTCGGTGCTGAGCGGCTTCGCGCCCACGATGGGCGCACTGATCCTGTTCCGTGCGGTGCAGGGGCTCGGTGCCGGAGCGCTGCTGCCCGTCTCCATCACGATCGCCGGCGACATCTACTCGACCGCCGAGCGCGCGAAGGCGCAGGGCTACATCGCCAGCGTGTGGGCGATCTCCTCCGTCGTGGGGCCCACCCTGGGCGGCGTCTTCTCCGAGTTCGTGTCCTGGCGCTGGATCTTCTTCGTCAACGTGCCGCTCTGCGTGCTCGCGGTGGTGCTGCTCCTCCGGAACTACCACGAGACCGCGGTGGTCCGCACGAAGCACCGCATCGACTTCGCCGGCGGGGTCACGCTGACCGTCGGCCTGACCGCGCTGCTGCTCGCCCTGCTCGAGGGCGGGGAGGCGTGGGCCTGGCTCTCCTGGCAGAGCATCACGGTCTTCGCGGGCGCCGTCGTGTTCCTCACCGCGGCCGTCGTCGTCGAGCTGCGGGCGGAGGAGCCGATCCTGCCGATCCTGCTGTTCCGGCGCCGCCTGGTGCTGACGACGACGCTGGTCAGCGCCGGTGTCGGCGCCGTGCTGATCGGGCTCACCTCCTACGTGCCGAACTTCCTCCAGCGCACGGCGGGGGCGAGCCCGCTCGTCGCCGGGCTCGCGGTCGCGGCGCTGACGCTCGGCTGGCCGATCGCGGCGTCGAACGCCGGCCGGCTCTACCTGCGCTTCGGCTTCCGCCCCACCGTCCTGATCGGCACGACCGTCGCGGCGCTGTCGGCGCTGCTGCTGCTCGGGGTGACCGGCGCGGACTCGATCCTGCTGACCGCGGCGGCCTGCCTCCTGATCGGCGTCGGTCTCGGGCTCTCGGCGACGCCGGCGCTGATCGCGGCGCAGTCGAGCGTCGGCTATGCGGAGCGCGCCGTCGTCACCGGCGCCAACCTGTTCTCGCGCTCCATCGGGTCCGCGGTCGGCGTCGCCGTGTTCGGCGCGATCGCGAACGCCGTGCTGAGCGGGCGCACCGATGCCGCCGCGACGACCTCCGCCAGCGGTGCGGTGTTCCTCGGCGTGGTCGTGGCCGGGGTGCTCACGGTCGGCGCGGCAGCCCTGATGCCGCCGGCGCGCGCGGATCTGTCCGCGACGCCGGCGACCGCGGAGCCCGCGTGACGGAGCGGCCCGAGCTCGAGCACCTCGTCGCCGTGATGGCCCGCCTCCGGCGACAGGGCGGCTGTCCGTGGGACGCCGAGCAGACCCACGCGTCGCTCGTCCGGTACCTGCTCGAGGAGACCGCCGAGCTGGTCGAGGCGATCGAGACGCGGGACGTCGCCGCGATGCGGGAGGAGCTCGGCGACGTGCTCTACCAGGTGCTGTTCCACGCCGATCTGGCCGCCGCGACACCCGGCGAGGGCTTCGACATCGAAGACGTCGCCCGCGACACCGCCGCGAAGATGATCGGTCGTCACCCGCACGTGTTCGGCGACGCGGAGGCCGCGACCGCGGACGCGGTGGTGGAGGTGTGGGAGGCGCAGAAGCGCCGCGAGAAGGCCGACCGCACGAGCGTGCTCGACGGCGTCCCGATGGCGATGCCCTCGCTGCTGCTCGCCGAGAAGCTCGTCGGCCGCGCCGAGCGCGCCGGCCTCGAGGTCCGGGCCGGCCGCGAGGTGCCCGACGACGAGGACGCGCTCGGCGACGCGCTGCTCGACACCGTCATCGCCGCGTCGGCGAAGGGCCTCGACGCGGAGCGGGCTCTCCGCAGCGCCCTCCGCCGCTTCACCGCCGCCATCCGCGAGGTCGAGGCCTCCTGATTCCGTTTTGAAGGAGTTTTCCGGCCTTCGGCGGAAAAACTCCTTCACAACGGAATCAGGCGATGCGGGTCCCGCGGGCCAGGCGCCTCGCCGGGGTGCGCACCGCTCGCACCGCGGCCAGCAGGGCGATCGCGGCGAGCACGAGGTGCACGAGCAGGCCGACCGTCCAGGTGGGCACGGTCTGCGCCAGCACCGACTGCGGCGACCGGTCGGTCGTCGTGTTCTTGCCCGGGTTGCACTCGCTGTAGTACTCGGAGCGCGCCATCGGGATCTGCAGGGTCCGCACCGACACCTTGATCGCCCCGAACGCGTCGACCGGGTTGCCCTGGGCGTCGAAGCGCCCGGGCACGGCGTCCGCGAGCACGACGTACGGGTTGGCCGCGAGGACGCCCCAGAGCTTGTCGTAGCTCGGCACGTCGTAGCGGCTGGTGGTCGGGGGGTCGCAGACCGGGTTCACGACCGTGCCGTCGTCGTTCACTGCGCCGTCCGCGTAGTACTCGTTCGTCGACGTCACCGTCACGGGGAACGCGAGGCCGCCGAGCCCGAACGCCAGCAGCGTGCCGAGGGAGAGCGCCGCGACCACGAGGTAGGTCGTGACGACGGAGAAGATCGGGCGCGCGATGACGGCGGAGAGGCCGACCCCGACCGCGGCGATCACGCCGAGCTCGAGCACGGTGACGCCCAGCGCGGTGAGCAGCACGCCGGGGTTCGCTCCGCCGAATGCGGCCGCGATCAGGAGGAACGGCACGGCGATCGCGAGGAACGCCAGCGATGCGGTCCAGGCGGCGAGGAACTTGCCGATCACCAGCTGCCAGCCCCGGATCAGCGTGACCTGCGTCGTCGCGAGGGTGCCGGCGTCGCGATCCCCGTTGATCGCGCCGCCGGACAGTGCGGGCGTGACCAGGGTGCCGAGCAGCAGCACGAAGAACACGACGGCCGAGACCGCCTGCGGGCCGCCGTCCCGGCCGAAGATCCCCGCGGTGGCGAGCAGGAGGAGGGTGACGGCGAGCAGCAGCACGGCGGCGATGCCGAGCAGCACGTACCAGGCGGTGCTGCGGACGCGCTGCCGCAGCTCGAGGTCGGCGATCGTGCCGACGGCGAGGACCGACGACCTCATGCCCGCGCCTCCCTGCTGAGCTCGAGGAAGGTGCGTTCCATCTCGCCGGAGGCAGGCCCGAACGCGACGACGCGGACGCCCGCAGTCACGAGGTGCGCGAGCAGGTCGGCCGCCGCCGACTCGTCGCGGACCGGCACCAGCGTGCCCAGGTGGTCCTCGGACAGATCCGACCGGCCGGCGAGTGCGGCGTCGAGTGCCGCCGGATCCGCTGCGCGGATGCGCCAGAGCCGCGGCGCGTCCCGGAGCGCCTCCAACCGGTCGGCCGAGACCGTCTCGCCGTGCTGCACGTAGACGGCGTCGTCGGCCATCTCCTCCAGCTCGGCGAGCACGTGGCTCGACACCAGCACGGTCCGGCCCTCGGCGGCGAGCGAGCGGACCAGGATCCGCAGGTCGACCCGCGCCTCCGGGTCCAGGCCGCTGGCGGGCTCGTCCAGCAGGAGCACCGCGGGGTCGTGCACGAGCGCCCGGGCGAGGCTCATCCGCTGCTTCTGACCGCGCGACAGCACGCGTGTCGGCTGATCGGCGAGCTCGTCCAGGTGCACGAGCTCGATCAGCTCCTGCGCCCGCTTCCTCGCGCGGGCCTTCTCGAACCCGTAGAGCCGCCCGGTCAGCTCGAGCGTCGCGCGGGTCGTCAACGACGCCCACGAGCCGAGCACATCGGGCATCCAGCCGGTGATCGCCCGCACCGCGGCGGGATCGTGGAGGGGGTCGACACCGCCGATCCGGATCGTGCCCGCGTCGGGCGCGAGCAGCGTCGCGAGCATCAGCAGCAGCGTCGTCTTGCCGGATCCGTTCGGCCCGATCAGGCCGGTGACGCGGCCGGGCGAGGCGGTGAAGGTCATGTCGCGTACGGCATGCGTCGACCCGAACGACCGCCGCACCCCCTGGGCGACGAGGTGCGCAGGTTGCATGGGAGGACCGTAGCGAGCACGCAGGTTCGCACGCCTCATCCTGCCGGGGGATTCGTGGGCCGATCCGCTCGGCCCTGCTGGGAGGATTGCCCGCGTGGCAGCACCTGTGAACCCGCCGCGCGGCATGCGTGATCTCCTCCCCGCCGAGAAGGCCAAGCGCGAGCATGCACTCTCCGTGATCCGGGCCGTCTACCGCAGCCACGGCTTCGACGAGATCGAGGCGCCCGCGCTGGAGGAGTACGACCGCCTGCACGCAGGCCTCGGCGGCGACAACGAGAAGCTGTCCTACAGCGTGCTGCGCCGCGGCGTCGGGCCCGAGCAGTGGCAGGAGGCGACGGACCCCTCGGCTCTCGCGGACCTCGGCCTCCGGTACGACCTCACCGTGCCGCTGGCCCGGTTCTACGCGTCGAACCAGGCCGTGCTGCCCGCGGTGTTCCGCGCGGTGCAGATCGGGCCGGTCTGGCGTGCCGAGCGGCCGCAGAAGGGTCGCTACCGCCAGTTCGTGCAGTGCGACATCGACATCCTGGGGGAGCCGGGTCCGATCGCCGAGCTGGAGCTGATCGCCGCGACCGCGGCGGCGCTCGACGCGCTGGGGCTCGAAGGCGCCGCCGTGCGCATCAACGACCGGCGGATCCTGAACCGGCTGCTGCTGACCTGGGGCGTTGCGGAGGAGGGCGGGCCGGCCGCGCTCATCACCATCGACAAGCTCGACAAGATCGGTGTCGACGGGGTCGTCGCCGAGCTCGGCGCGCACGGCGTCGACACGGCGGGACTCGACGAGGCGTTCGGCGAGCTCGCGACGGCCGGCTGGGACCTCGCGGTCGACCCGCCCGCCTGGCTCGACGTCGAGGCGTACACCGACCTGCTCGCGCTGAAGGATGCGCTGCCGGAGGTGGAGCTGGTCTTCGACCCGACCCTCGTCCGCGGCATGGGCTACTACACGGGCACGATCTTCGAGATCGCGCACCCCTCCTCCACCTCGTCGCTCGGCGGGGGAGGCCGGTACGACGGCATGATCGGCCGCTTCCTCGACCGGGAGGTGCCGGCGGTCGGGTTCTCGATCGGCTTTGAGCGCATCGTCGACCTGCTGCCGGACCGCACCTCCGGCACCGTCGCGACCGCGCTCCTCCACGACGCCGATGTGCCCGTCGCCGCGCTGCTCGCCGCGAAGCGGCAGGTGGGCCAGGAGGGCGGCCGTGTCCGCCTCGAGCGCGCCCGCAAGAACCGCCGAGCCCAGCTCGACGCGCTGGCCGCCGAGGGCTTCACGCGCTTCGCCCAGGTGACCGCGGAGGGCCTCGGCGAGCTCCGCCCCCTCGCATAGGTCGATTCCGTTTTGAAGGAGTTTCCGGGCCTTCGGCGCAGAAACTCCTTCAAAACGGAATCAGATCAGTGGAGCAGCCGAGCGGGCGCGCTGTGGCGCCAGGAGGCGTCGAGCAGCTCCGCGATCTCCACCCAGTCGGTGTCGGGGGCGTCGACGTCGATGCCGAGCCACCCCCTGGGTCCGAGGTAGGAGGGTACGAAGAACCGCGGGTCCTGCACGCGGGCGGGCCGCTCGTCGTCGTCGACGTGCACGACGACCGCGTGCGGATGCATCACCTTCTCGGGCCCTTTCGTCCCGCTGCCGTAGACCGCGAACGCCGGCCGGCTCACGATGTGGAACCAGGGGCGGCCGTGGCTCAGGCGCTCCTCGGTCTCCGGCAGCGCCAGGGCGACCGATCGGACCCGGGCGAGCACCGGGTCGCCCTCGTCGAACATGATCGGGTGCGCCACAGTGACAGCGTGGGCGTTCGCCTGTTGTTCGGCAAGCGTCCGCCGCCCGTCACTAGGCTTGCCAGCGGCCGCCAAGCCGCGTGGCTGCCGCTGAATGAGGGAGACCCATGGCCGCCATCGACACCATCGACGCCCGCGAGATCCTCGACTCCCGAGGCAACCCGACCGTCGAGGTCGAGGTCCTGCTGGAGGACGGCGTGGTCGCCCGCGCCGCCGTCCCCTCCGGTGCCTCCACCGGCGCCTTCGAGGCGTACGAGCTGCGGGACGGCGACAAGAAGCGCTACGGCGGCAAGGGAGTCGAGAAGGCCGTCGCGGCCGTCATCGACGAGCTCGGGCCGGCCGTCGAGGGCATCGATGCCGCCGATCAGCGCATCGTCGACGCCACGCTGATCGCGACCGACGGCTCCGCGAACAAGTCGAACCTCGGCGCGAACGCGATCCTCGGCGTCAGCCTCGCCGTCGCGAAGGCCGCCGCCGCCTCCGCCGAGCTGCCGCTCTTCCGCTACATCGGCGGCCCGAACGCGCACATCCTGCCGGTCCCGATGATGAACGTGATCAACGGCGGCTCGCACGCCGAGTCGAACGTCGACATCCAGGAGTTCATGATCCTGCCGGTGGGTGCGGAGTCCTTCCGCGAGGCGCTGCGCTGGGGCACGGAGACCTACCACGTGCTGAAGGGCCTGCTCTCGAGCAAGGGCCTCTCCACCGGTCTCGGCGACGAGGGCGGCTTCGCGCCGAACCTCCCGAGCAACCGCGACGCGCTCGACCTGCTGGTCGAGGCGATCGGGAAGGCCGGCTTCACGCCGGGCAAGGACATCGCGCTCGCGCTCGACGTCGCCTCCACCGAGTTCTTCGAGGGCGGCTCGTACACCTTCGAGGGGCAGCAGAAGTCCGCGGCCGAGATGTCCGCGTATTACGCCGACCTCGTCGCGAACTACCCGCTGGTGTCCATCGAGGACCCGCTGGCCGAGGACGACTGGGAGGGCTACGCCACCCTGACCGCCGAGATCGGCGCCCAGGTCCAGATCGTCGGCGACGACCTGTTCGTGACGAACCCGGAGCGCCTCGCGAAGGGCATCGCCGGCAGGGCCGCGAACTCGATCCTCGTGAAGGTGAACCAGATCGGCACGCTGACGGAGACGCTCGACGCGGTCGCCCTCGCGC
>NZ_CAXTHO010000081.1:0-13839 GCF_964244015.1 uncultured Amnibacterium sp.
CATTAGTGTTCTGCATATCGGGCAGCTTCCAGCTGGGGGGTTGGAATTGAGGCCTGATTGGCTACGGAGACGCCGCTGCGACTGGTTGGGGGACCGGTCGCATGCGGCGTTTTCCGTTTCTCCCGCGGAATGCGTGTCGAAAGCGGACGACGCGGGTCCGCGTCGGGTATCGCGGTGATCAGAAGTTATCACGACAGAGGACAGACAGATCTGTCTGTCCTCGCATTCCGTGTCCCCAGTTCGGGATCGGCTGAATTCCCTTTCCCTCTACCGCGGTGCTCGTCTCGCTGCGCTGCGCCCGGCGTCATACGCCCGTAACTCCGATGACGGCAGGATCGGTGGATGCTCGAGCTCGCCGACCGACTGCTGCCGCTCGTGGCGGCCGGGTCGCGGGTCGCCGCGGCGACCTCCATCGACGTGATCGGCAGCGCGCCGCATCTGGCCGGCACGTCGATGGCCGTGACGGCCGACGGTCGGGTGCTGGGGTCGGTGTCCGGCGGCTGCGTGGAGGATGCGGCGATGCGGGACTGCGTCGCGCTGCTCGACGACGGTGTGCCGAGGGTCCGCCGGTTCGGGTTCGGCGACACGGCCGCGGCGCGGGCAGGGCTCGCGTGCGGCGGAGAGCTCGACGTGCTCGTCCACCCGGTCGCCGGCACACCGGTCACGGCCGAGCTGCGCAACGTCGTCGAGGGTCGGGCGGCGGCCGTCGCGCTGGTGACGGCCGGTCCGATCGGGATCATCGGCACGACCGTCACCACGTCGACCACCGATCTGCTCGCGCCCCTCGTCCCCGGTCTGAATCCGGCCCTCCTGCTCGCGGCGATCGAGGGCCGCCGCGACTCGGGGCGCTCCGGTCCCGTCGAGGTCGGGTGCGGAGCGCTGACCCTTCGACTGTTCGTCGACGTGGTCGCGCCGGCCAGGCGCATGGTCATCGGCGGTGCCACCGAGACGGCGGCGGCGCTCGCCGCGGCAGCCGCCGCGCTCGGGTACCGCGTGACCGTGTGCGACCCGAGACCGGCGTTCGCCCGGCCGGATCGGTTCCCGGCGGCGGACGAGGTGCTGACCGTTCGTGTGCACGACGTGCTGCGGACCGCGGACCTGTCTGCACGCGACGCCGTCTGCCTCCTGAGCCACGACGAGGACCTCGATCCGCTCGCGCTCGCGGTCGCGCTCGAATCACCCGCCGGATACGTCGGTGCGCTCGGCTCGCGCAGCACCGCCCGCCGTCGACGGCACCGGCTGGCTGCGCTCGGGGTGCCCGATCCGATGATCGGGCGTCTCCACTCGCCGATCGGTCTGGACGTCGGGGCGCGCACGCCGGCCGAGGTCGCCGTGGCCGTGCTGGGCGAGGTGCTCGCGGTGCGGAACGGGCTGGAGGCGCGACCGCTGCACGTGGGGAGCGGGCCCATCCACCGCGGGGCGACCGTTCGCTAGTCTCCGGTCGAGGACGGCACCACACCGAGTCATCGAGCGCTCCGAACCCTCGGTGACTCGGAGGTTCGATGCAGCGCCAGGAAAGAGCGGGATCAGTGGCCGTCGGCCCGCAGGAGGTCCGCGAGACTACCGGACGGGTCGTGGTCTCGACCCACGACCGTGTCGAGGCGGCCAGGCTGCTGCGACGCAGCTACCCCCGGATCGTGCTGGAGGTCGGCGGCGGGGACGGGCCGTTCGTGTTCCGCCACAGCACCGTCGGTGACGGTCGCATCTGGAGCAGCGAGTTGATGCTGACCGGCCCGGCCCGGGTCACCGGCTCGTTCGAGGAGGGCACGGTCGCGGTCGGCGAGGTGCTGTCCGGCCGGTTCTCGGGGGAGTACGCGCGGACCCGCATCGACTCGGCGCAGCCCTTCCTCCGGCCGACGGGCCCCGCGCGGCTCGCGATCGACGACGTGCACCTGCGGACGACGGCATTCGACGCCGACGCGTTCCATCAGGCGGCGGAGCGGTACGACCGCGAAGGCTCGCGGAGGCGGCTGTCCCGCAGTACGCCGGGCTCACCCTCGGCCGCAGCGGCCTGGTCCTGGACCGCCGCGCACATCCAGCGGACCATGCGAGACCCGCACACGCTCGACAACCCGATCGTCGCCGGTGAGCTGTTCGACCTCGCGGTCCGAACCCTGCTCGCCTGCTTCGCCGAGTACTCCGCCGACGGAGACGGGGAGAGCCTCGCGGCGTCGCCCAAGGCGGTGCGTCGCGCCGTCGCATACCTGGAGGAGCATGCACTCGACGCGGTGACGGTGCCCGACGTCGCAGCTGCCGCCAGGATCTCGGTCCGGTCGCTGCAGGCGCTGTTCCAGCGGCACCTGGGGGTCAGCCCGGTCGAGCACCTCCACGCGATCCGGCTCGAAGCCGCGCGCCGTGACCTGCTGGCCGGGGCCGGCGAGGATGCGACGGTACGAGCGGTCGCGGAGCGCTGGGGCTTCGGCAACAGCGGCAGGTTCGCGCGGCTCTACCAGTGTCGGTTCGGCGAGCGGCCGAGCGACACCCTGCGCGCGCACCGCTGACACCGCCGATCGAGCGGATGCGGAGCGGATCGGGGCGATCCGACGCCGGAGGGTGAGACCCTTCTCGGGAAGGCCCGTTCGACGCGGCTCCACCGACCGGAGCCCACGGGCGGAAGGAGCGCCGACGCATGGACATCTCGCTGAACCCGACGGCCCTGCTGTACGGGGTGCTCGCCGTCATTACCGCGGGGTTCGGCGTGGGGATGCTCGTGTGGCAGACCGGCGCGACGCAGCGCACGTTCGCGAACCGCCGCGGGATGCTGATCGGCGGCGTCCTGCTGATCATCGTCGGCGGAGTCGTGCTCCTGACGCAGATCTGGGCGATCGTCAACAACTCCTACGGCACGATCCGCTGAATCGCCGGCCGGGTCCAGTGGGCCCGGGTGCGATGCCGGACAGCCCGATCGCGCGGATTCGAACCCAAGAGGCTGTGAGTGCCATCCGATCGGGGCGGCCGCACCGTACTTTCCAGCAGCGTCGCAAACCCTGCGACGTCGACGACGCGGCCGATCACGACGGCGTCGGACCACCCGACTCCATCAGGAGAGTTCCTTGTACGAGAAGAACTTCATCAGTCAGGCCGTCAAGCGTTCTGCGACGACCGACGTCGATCGTCGCAAGCTGTTCGCGATGCTTGGTGTCGCCGGCGCAGGTGCCGCTGCGGCGACCGTGATCGGTGGCGGCGCGGCGAACGCGGCCCCGGCCGATGCGACCAGCGACGCGACCGACGCGGCTGTACTGAACTTCGCTCTGAACCTCGAGTACCTCGAGGCCGAGTTCTACCTCCGCGCCGTCACCGGCGAGGGCCTGGACAGCAAGGACTCGAGCGGCACCGTCGGCACCTACGGCACGGTCTCCGGCGGCCACGCGGTCCCGTTCAAGTCGAAGACGATCGCGAAGTACGCCCGTGAGATCGCCCGCGACGAGCGCGAGCACGTGCGCTTCCTCCGGGGTGCGCTCGGTGCCTCCGCGGTGGCGCGTCCGAAGATCGCGCTCGACGCGGCCTTCACCGCCGCCATGATCGCGGCCGGCGTGATCAAGAAGGGCCAGAAGTTCGACGCGTTCGCGAACGACACGAACTTCCTGCTCGCCGCGTTCATCTTCGAGGACGTCGGAGTCACGGCGTACAAGGGCGGCGCCGGTCTGATCTCGAACAAGACCTACCTGGACGCCGCTGCCGGCATCCTGGCGGTCGAGGCGTACCACGCCGGTGCCGTGCGCACCGTCCTGTACGGCGAGGCGGAGAAGAACCACGCCATCTACGGCATCGTGCAGAAGATCTCCGACGCGCGCGACTCCCTCGACGGCAAGGGCGACGACGACCAGGGCATCACGAGCAAGGCGAACCCGTCCAACCTGGTTCCGACGGACAAGAACGGCATCGCCTACGGCCGTACGCCCGGCCACGTGCTGAACATCGTCTACCTGACTCCCGAGACGAACGCGACCAAGGGTGGCTTCTACCCGAACGGTGTCAACGGCGCGGTCAACTCGACCAGCTTCGGTAACTGACCTCGCGTCTCACCAGCAGGGCCCCGGTCGTCGACCGGGGCCCTGTCTCGTCGTGGCCAGCTCAGTCCTCGTCGCCCGTGCGGCCCGCTCGGGGCGTCCTGGGGAGCGGCTCGGTGCGGTCGGACTCCAGCAGCGGAGCGAAGAGCCGGTCGATCGCGGAGTCGCGATCCACCGGACCCGGTGCGGACGTCTCCGGGGCCGGAGTCGGGGTGCGGCGGGGCGTCGGTCGCGGGGCTCGAGGCGTGCGGGCCCGCGGTGTCGCGCGCGGCGCGGGCGGCGTCTTCACGGACAGGACCTCCGTCACCGTCTCCGATGTCTCGGCGGCTGGTGTCTCGACGGGTGGTGTCTCGACCGCCGATGACGGATCGTCGGCGGTCACCCATCGTGGAGCGGCCTCGACGGCGTGCTCCTGCGCCGAGCCGGTCGCTGCCGGCTCCGTGATCGGGGTCGCCGGTGCGGGCACCGGTCGCGGCGCACGCTTCGCGCGCCGCGCGGGGCTGACGAGTGCCTCCTGCTGCTCGGGAGCCCGTCGGCGAAGGCGCGCCCATGCACGGACGACTCCGGCTCGCCGGTCGACGCCGTTCCGCTCCAGCAGCAGGTCGAGCGCGAGCAGGACGAGCAGGAGCAGCAGCACCACGACGATCACGAGGGCGAGCAGCGCGAGCACGGTGAGCGCCGCGACGACGACGCCGAGGACGATGGACAGAAGCGGAGGCACGGCGCGCCAGTATGCCCCGCCGGCCGGACACCCGCCTCCCGGGCCCGTCCCGCAGCTACTTGAGCAGGTGGAAGAACTGGATCTTCAGCGTCGAGCCCGTGATCTTCCGCGCTGCGTAGTAGCTGGCGAGGCCGGTCGTGCCGCCGCCGTACTGCCGGTTCAGCGTGTGCGCCACGTAGTAGATGTCGTGGCGGCCGTTCGGCAGCACGACGACCTTCGACACGATGCCGGTGTGCTCCCACGAGGTGTACGACTTCGAATGGCCGGGCCAGCGGAACTGCACCACGTCGCCGACGGTCACCGCGTCGCGCTGCGCGTAGGTGAGCTTCGTCGCGAGATCGGGGCGCTTCTTCAGCCAGGTGCTGAGCGCGGTCGACGACACCCACGTCCCGCTCCAGTCGCCCGGGCCGTAGTTGAACCACTGCGCTGAGCGCTTCCAGCCCCGCGCGAGCAGCGTCTGACTCGCGAAGTTGGCGCAGTCGTTGCCGCTGAGGTAGCCGAAGGTGCTGTTCGAGAAGACGTTCCAGTACGTGAACGCGTACGCCATCTCCCGGTCGAGCCGGTCGGCGACCTTGTACTGGAACGTCAGACCGGTCGCGCGCGGCCGCGCGTCGGACTTCGCGGTGAGCGTGACGACCGCCGTCTTCGGCTGGTAGTCGATCGCGTTCGGCAGCACGAAGCGGGCCTGGGTGTCCGAGAGCACGACGAGGTTCGTCACGGCGACGCCGGCCACCTGCACGCCGGCGAGGTTCCAGAACCGGCTACCGGTGATCACCGCGGTGCGGGAGTAGGCGGTGTGCCCGCTCGTCTTGCTCAGCGCCGTCGCAGCCGGCAGCGGCACGACCGGCGTCGGCGTGGGGGTCGGCGTCGGTGTCGGTGTCGGTGTGGGCGTCAGCACCGGGCCCGGAGTCGGCGGGGCCGGGGTCGGCGAGGCCGTGGTGGTCGGCGTGGGCGCGACCGGCGGTGTGGGCACCGAGGTGGCGGAGGCGGTCGGCGTCGGCGTCGGGATCGCGGTGACGGCGCCGGCCGAGCTGGCACCGCCGAGTGCGGCCACCGTGACCACCAGAGTGGAGGCGAGTACGGAGGTGAAGGTCGTCGTTCGAGCAGTCATCGGCGGTGCCTGAGTCCCCAGTCGGTGATTTCCGAGCGAATCGATAAGGATCGACCCCTGTCCAGGGGAAACGCGATCGCTAGGATCCATCTCTTGGTGCTCGCTCGACGGTAGTTCAGGGGTGTCGGAACCTCGTCCCCCACTGTGAGGTGCACGCGTCGGGCAGCAGGGCGCACACGGCGCACGGAAGGAGTCGAGCGATGGCAGCACGGAAGCGGTCTCCGCTCGCGCGCCACGGGCGACTCCCCTCGCCCGGGCTGATCGGTTCGGTGCTGCGCGTCCTCGCCATCGGTCTGTGCGTGATGCTCGTCGCCGGCGTCAGTCTCGGGGCGATCGCGTACCAGCGGCTGGTCGCCAACGTCGCCGACCACACCGTCGCGCTGCCGGGCGACAGCCCCACGGACATCCCCGAGATCGGCGCCTACTCCGGCACGGTCAACCTGCTGCTCGTGGGCAGTGACACCAGGAACGGCCAGCAGGGGAAGTACGGGGCGAACCCGGGCAGCACCTTGAACGACGTGAACATCCTGATCCACATCAGCGAGGACCACACCAAGGCGACGGTGATCAGCTTCCCGCGCGACCTCTACATCACGAGGCCGAGCTGCACGAACCCCTCCGACACCTCGCAGACGCTGCCTGCGGCGACCGGCGTGAAGATCAACAGCATCCTCGAGTACGGCGGACTCGGCTGCGTCCGGGACGCCGTCGCCGACAGCACCGGCATGGCGATCCCGTTCGCCGCGCTGATCACCTTCGACGGCGTCGTGGAGATGTCGAACGCGGTCGGCGGCGTGCAGGTCTGCGTCGCGCAGGCCATCGACGACGACTACACCGGCCTGCACCTCTCGAAGGGCGAGCACACGCTGAAGGGCACGACCGCGCTCGAGTTCCTCCGCACGCGGCACGGCGTCGGCGACGGCAGCGACGTGACCCGGATCAGCTCGCAGCAGGTGTTCCTCTCGTCACTGGTCCGCACGATCAAGAGCAACTCCACGTTGAGCGACGTCACGAAGCTCTACGGGCTCGCGACCGCGGCGACGGAGAGCATGAGCCTCTCCTCGGGGCTCGCGAACGTCGACACGATGGTCTCCATCGGCCGTGCGGTCGCGAGCATCCCGCTCGCCCAGTTCGTGCTCGTCCAGTACCCGACGACGCTCTACGGCGACGGGCTGGTGCCGAACGATGCGAGCGCGACGACGCTGATCGACGCGGTGAAGGCCGACAAGACCCTGAAGCTCGCGACGAAGCAGACGGGCGCGACCTCGGGCTCCGGCTCCGTGACGCAGAGCACGCCCGGCCCGACCCCCTCCGCGAGCCCCACGACCAGCCCCACGAGCAGCCCCACGTCGTCCTCTTCCAGCGGCACCGTCGACCTGCCGAGCACCGTGGTCGGGCAGACGGTGGACCAGCAGACCTGCTCGGTCGGAAACGATCTCGGGAGACGATGACTGCCGCCCGATCGACGGAGGGACGGCAGGCCGCCCCGATGCGCGTCGTGATCGCTGTGGACTCCTTCAAGGGGACGATCGACGCGCCGGAGGCGTCGGCGGCGGTCGCGACGGGCTGGCGATCGATGCGCCCGGACGACGCGGTCGTGGAGGTCCCGATGGCGGACGGCGGGGAGGGCACGCTCGACGCCCTCGCCGCGGCGGTGCCCGGCTCGGTGCGCATCGACGTCCGGGTCGCCGGACCCGACGACCGGGCGGTCGACGCGCAGTTCCTCCGCCTGCCCGGCGGCGTCGCTGTCGTCGAGCTCGCCTCGACGAGCGGCATCACGCTGCTCGACCCGCTGCGGCCGCTCACCGCGCACACGAGGGGGTTCGGTACGGCGATCCGAGCCGCGCTGGACAGCGGGGCGACGGGCCTGCTGCTGGCGATCGGCGGCAGCGCATCGACGGACGGCGGTGCCGGTGCGCTCCGCGAGCTCGGCGCGCGGCTGCTCGACGCGGACGGGAGGGACATCCCCGACGGCGGAGCGGGACTGCTCCGACTCGCCGCGGTGGACGTCGAGACGCTCGTCCCGCTGCCGCCCGGCGGTGTCCGCGTACTGACCGACGTCGTGAACCCGCTGCTGGGTCCCGGCGGTGCTGCTGCCGTGTACGGGCCGCAGAAGGGCGCTTCACCGGGCGAGGTCCTGGTCCTGGAGACCGGACTTGCGCGGCTCGCCGCGCTACTGCCGGCCGACCACGCGACTCCGGGCGCCGGCGCTGCGGGAGGGACGGGCTTCGGCCTGCTGGCGTGGGGCGCGACCCTCGTGTCCGGTGCCGCGGCAGTGGCCGATGGCGCAGGGCTGCCGGCCGCGGTCGCCGCCGCGGACCTCGTGATCACCGGCGAGGGCCGGTTCGACGGCCAGTCCACGCAGGGCAAGGTGCCGGAGGCGGTCCGCGCCCTGGCGGCCGCCGAAGGCGTGCCGGTGGTGCTCGTCGCGGGCGCGATCGGCGCGGACCCGATCGGGTTCGCGTCGGCCGTCTCGCTCACCGACCTGGTCGGCCGGGCCGCGTCGTTCGCCGATCCCGCCGCCGCACTCCGGAAGGCCGGCGCCCACCTCGCGATGCGGGTTTCATAAATCCGGGGATCCCACCGCAGCGCGGTCGGATCCCCGGATAGATGAAGGAGCGCTCAGCGGGCGGCGGCTGCCTCCGCCTGGCGGTCCGCCTCGGCGCCGGAGGCGATCGCGGCACGCAGGTGGCCCTGCTCGTAGCCGAACGCCGCCGCGAGGTCGAGCGCGTGGGGCCGCATGCGGCGCACGAGGGCGTCCAGCAGTCGGGTGACCGCCTTCGCCCGCGACACGCTCAGACGACGGCGCACGAGGTACCAGCCGAGCTCCCGCTCGATGACCTGCATCGCGAAGACGTCGCGGACCAGCGCGAGCACGGCCCTGGTCGGCGCGTGCGTCTCCCGCTCCACGGCGCGCGTGAAGGCGCGCCACTGGCGGAGGCGCGCGTCGGCCCGTGCCGCCTCGATCAGCGCGTGCTGGTGCTCGCCGAAGCGCGCAGCGAGCTGCTCCGCGGAGACGCCGGGAGCGGGACGAAGCGCCGGCGCGATCTCCGCGACGGCGACCTCGACGCGCTCGAGCAGGATCTGCTCCTGCACCGCAGGGTCGCGGAGGGCCCTGGCGGCGCCCGCGCCCGTACCGCCGTCCGCGATGCGCTGCGCGAGTGCGGTCACGCCCGCGGACGCTGCTGCCGCGCCGACGGCCTCGGTGGCGACGATGCGCGCCGCCCCTGCGGGCCCGGCCGTCGCGAGCCGCTTCCCGTACTGGGTGAGCAGCCGCTTGCCGACGAGCTGCAGCAGCACGGTGTTGTCGCCCTCGAACGTCGCGTAGACGTCGAGGTCGGCGTGCAGCTGGCCGAGGCGGTTCTCGGCGAGGAAGCCGGCGCCTCCGCACGCCTCCCGGCACTCCTGGATCGTGTCGAGCGCGTGCCAGGTCGCCTCGGCCTTCGCCGCGGCCGCGAAGTTCTCGAGTTCCTGCCGGGACTCGTCCGTGTCGTGCGCTCCCGTGAAGACCGCGTGGAAGTCGAGCAGCAGCTCGTCCTGCGTGTACGTCGCCGCGTAGACGCCCGCGAGCCGGGTGAGCAGCCGGCGCTGGTGCCGCGGGTAGTCCAGCAGCACCTCCTCCCGGCCGCTCCCGCCCACGAACTGCCGGCGCTCCTCGGCGTAGACGATCGCGGTCTGCAGCGCGATCTTCGCGCCGGCGTTCGCGGCGCCGGCGAGCGACACCCTGCCCTGCACGAGCGTGCCCAGCATCGTGAAGAAGCGTCGCCCCTGGCTCGCGATGGGGGAGGAGTACGTGCCGTCGGGCGCGACGTCGCCGTACCGGTTGAGCAGGTTGGCCCGCGGCACGCGGACTCCCGTGAAGTGCAATCGGCCGTTGTCGACGCCGTTCAGGCCGCTCTTCGATCCGTCGTCCTCGCCGCCGACGCCGGCCAGGAACGCGCCCGCGGCATCGCGGATCGGCGTGTAGAAGGCGTGCACGCCCTGGCGCTGGCCGGCCGTGACCAGCTGCGCGAACACGACCGCGGCGCGCGCGTCGACGGCGGCGTTGCCGATGTAGTCCTTCCACGCCGCCCGGAACGGCGTGTCGATGACGAACTCCTCGGTGGCCGGGTCGTACGTGGCGGTGGTGGCGATCGAGGCCACGTCCGATCCGTGCCCGGTCTCCGTCATCGCGAAGCCGCCGAAGGTCTGCAGCTCGATCGCGTCGGCCAGGAAGTGCTCGTGGTGGTACCGGGTGCCGAGGTGGAGGATCGCGGCGGCGAAGAGACCCCACTGCACGCCCGCCTTGATCTGCAGCGACGGGTCCGCCGTCACCAGCTCCTCGAACGCCACCAGATTGCCGCCGGCATCGCCGGAGCCGCCGTACTGCGCCGGGAACGGCAGCCGCACGGCGCCGCTGTCGAGCAGGACCTGCAGCTGCGCGGTCACCCGTGCGCGGTGATCGGCGACGAGGAGGCCGTCGCGGCGGTGCAGCGCCCGATCGAGGGTCCGGGCACGCGCCGCGAGCCGGACGTCCTTCCAGCTGCCCAGCAGCGCGTCGTGGATCCGGTCGAAGTCGGGCTCGTCCGCTCGGACGGAGGTCTGCCGTGCCCCCGTCGCTGTCACCGTCGTCCCGGTCACCGATTCCACCGCCATGTCGTGCTCCTGTCCGTTCGGTCCGGACGGTAATCCGGGAAGCCATGAGGACCGGAATCGCCTGGCGGGAACCGTCGGTGCTGGTCGGCGTTCCGCGCGGCCCGATAGTGCGACTCCTCCAACGCCGAGGGCCTGGGACTGTGGGCCGCCGCTCAGAAGTCGGGTGTGCCGGTGATGAGCACGCCGTCGCCGAGTCGCCGGCGCATGACGTCGACGGCGTCGGGGTTCTCGTCGATCAGGACGAAGCGGCGCCCGAGCGCGCGAGCCGCCTCACCGGTCGTGCCGCTGCCCGCGAACGGGTCGAGCACCCAGTCCCCCGCGGCGCTGCTGGCCGCGACGATGCGGCGCAGGATCCCGAGCGGTTTCTGCGTCGCGTATCCGGTCTTCTCCCGGCCGGTCGGCGACACGATCGTGTGCCACCAGACGTCGGTGGGCAGCTTGCCAATGGCCGCCTTCTCGGGAGGCACGAGCCCGGGGGCCATGTAGGGCTCACGGTCCACCTCCGCGGAGTCGAACAGGTAGTGCTCCGGGTCCTTGACGTAGACGAGGATCGTGTCGTGTTTGGCGGGCCACCGCCGCGTCGTCCGCGCGCCGTAGTCGTAGGCCCAGACGATCTCGTTCAGGAAGCACTCGCGGCCGAACAGGGCGTCGAGCAGCACCTTGGCGTAGTGCACCTCGCGCTGGTCGAGGTGGAGGTACAGCGTGCCGTCCTCGGCGAGCAGCCGCCACGCCTCCTCGAGACGTGGCTCGAGGAACGCCCAGTAGTCCGTGAACGCGTCGTCGTAGCGCGTGACGCTGCTCTTCACCACGTCGTACGGGCGCCCGTGGAATCCCATCCGGGTACCCCCGATCGGGTCGTGGCGCGTGATGGTCCCCTGCCGTCGCTGCTCCCGCCCCGAGTTGAACGGCGGATCGAGGTAGACGAGTCGGAACGCGCCGTCGGGCAGGCGTCGCAGGTGCGGGAGGTTGTCCCCCTTCAGCACCAGGTCGGGGCCGACGGGCGACCACGCGACCCGTGCGGCGGCGGGCACGTCCAGCGTCACGGCGCCACGGTAGATCACCGTTCGGACACCGCTCGAAGCGCCCGGCACCCAGAGGGTGCCGAGCGCTTCGACCTTCGGCTCGGCCTACCGGCGTCCCGCCGGCACTGCGCCGGTGTCGGCAGGGGCGGTGGTGCCGACGGCCGCCGCAGCGTTCGCCTCCGAGACCTCCAGCTTGCTCGCGGCCTCGTTGTCCGCCTGCTCCTGCAGGGCCGAGCGCTGACGCAGCGGCGGCACCTTGAAGAACAGGGCGATCACGAACGCAATCAGCAGAACCGCCAGGCCGACCCAGTAGATCTGCACCGCCGACACGTTGAACCCGGTCAGGAACGGCTTGGAGAGCCGCGGGTCGGCGCCCTTCAGGAAGGACGTGTCACTCGTCGCGCTGGTCGTCGACGAGGTCGAGGACCCCGAGCCCTGCTTGATCTGCGTGATGATCCCCGGGACGACCTGGTCCACGATCGCGCGCCGCTGCGTCGCGTTCGTGTAGTCGACCGTCAGCCTGCCGTCGACGACGCCGGCGTTCGCTTTCGCGGCCGCCTGCTCCAGCAGCACCGTCTGCTGCGCGGCGGAGGCCCCGCTGCTCGTGATGGCGGTGGTCGCGGTGTCCAGCTGGGCCTGCACCTGCGACTTGATCGGGTTCACGATCGGGTTCCAGAGCTGCTTCATGATCGCCGCGTTGCTCGCCTTGTCCGCCACCGAGGGGGTGAGCGCGGCGTCGACCGCAGAGGTCAGCGTGGCCTTGTCCCCGGTCGCGGTCAGGATGTTGCCCGGGAGGGAGGAGAACAGGACGGACAGGAGGATCGCGGTACCGAGGGTGCCGCCGATCTGACGGAAGAAGGTCGACGCGCTGGTCGCGACGCCCATGTCCTTCGGCTGCACCGAGTTCTGGCTGGCCAGCGTGAGGGTCTGCATCAGCTGGCCGAGCCCGAGGCCGATCAGGAACATGCCGATCATGAGGTACCAGAGCGGCTTGTCGATGGTCAGGGTCGTCATGAAGAAGAACCCGGCGGACGTGAACGCCGTCCCCGTGATGGGGAAGATGCGGTACTTGCCCGTGCGGGACACGATCTGACCGGAGGTGATCGCGGCGATCATCAGGCCGAGCACCATCGGCAGCGTGGCGAAGCCCGACGCGGTCGCCGAGAGCCCGGTGACGACCTGCAGGTACAGCGGCAGGGTCAGGAGCGCGCCGAACATGCCGAAGCCGACGAGCACGCCGAGGATCGTCGCCATCGAGAACACCCGGGAGCGGAAGAGCTTCAGCGGGATGATCGCGTCGTCCTTCATCAGCGTCTCCGCGATGAGGAACCCGATCAGTCCGAGGCCGCCGACCACGTAGCAGGCGATCGAGCCGGCCGAGCCCCAGCCCCAGGTGCGCCCCTGCTCGGCGACCAGCAGGAGCGGGACGAGCGTCGCGATGACGGCGGTCGCGCCCCACCAGTCGATGCGCACGCTGCGGGTCCCGAAGCGGGGCAGGTGCAGGAATGCGAGCACCATGAGCAGCGCTGCCGCGCCGATCGGCACGTTGATCAGGAACACCCAGCGCCAGCCCGTGATGAACAGGATCTGGGGCGCTCCGGAGAGCACCCCGCCGACCAGGGGGCCGATCACCGACGAGACGCCGAAGACCGCGAGGAAGTACCCCTGGTACTTGGCGCGCTCGCGGGGAGCGAGCATGTCGCCCATGATCGCGAGCGGCAGCGACATCAGACCGCCGGCGCCGATGCCCTGCACCGCGCGGAAGCCGGCGAGCATGAGCATGGAGGTCGAGAACGACGAGGCGAGCGAGCCGGCGACGAAGATGCTGATCGCGAAGATGATCAGCGGCCGACGGCCGAAGATGTCGCTGAGCTTGCCGTAGATCGGCGTCGCGATCGTGGAGGTGATCAGGTAGGCCGTGGTCACCCACGCCTGCTGGTCGAGGCCGTGCAGGTCGTCGCCGATCGTGCGGATGGCCGTACCGACGACCGTCTGATCCAGCGCGGAGAGGAACATGCCGGCCATCAGGCCGTAGATCACCAGCAGGATCTGCCGGTGGGACATCACAGCGCCGGTGGACGGCGCGGTTTGCGTGGCGGTCACGAACATCCTTCAGAACAGGAGCGGGAGCGCACCGATGACTGCGACGACGAACGCCACGGCCAGGCATCGATGCTTGCAGTGACTGCAAGATTACACCCCGTGCAAGATGAGTCCCTGCACGAGCTGTGAACGGCGTGCCGCCCCCCTCCACCCCGCTCGAGGAGCGCTTCGGCAGGACCCAGCACCATCAGCAGGTCTCAGCATGCTGCGGCGTCCTGCTGAACGTCCTGAGTCCTG
>NZ_CAXTHO010000082.1:0-11143 GCF_964244015.1 uncultured Amnibacterium sp.
GTGTCGGAGGCGGTCAGGAACCGGGGCGCGACCGCCGTCACGGCCGCGAGCGCGGCGGTGAGATCGGCTGCTTCGTGCACATCAGTATTCGATCACGGGCCTCCGACACCGGTTCGGGGAAAGAGACCGTTCATGAGGGCTGGTTCGTCTCCTCCACAGCGCGCCGCTCCGCCCACAGCGAACACGGTCCACCCGCGTCCGGGGTGGTCTCGAGGCTCGCTTCGCTCGCACCTCGACCAACGGGACCGGCGAGGCGAGGAGCGTTGGAGGACGACTCGGCGACCCTGCTCGGCGACGACTCCGGCTCACGGCACCGGTACCCGAACGACACTCGGGACGCGGATCTTGCGGCACCAGGTCGGAGTCCGAGACAGTCGAGTGTGAGAGCTGAGAAGGCCGCGTTCGCCGTCTCGGGAGCGGGCGACCATGACCGAGGCCGAGCGCTCCGCGCCTGACGTCATCCTGTTCGACCTCGGCGGCGTGCTGATGGACTTCGGTGGGCTCCGGCGACTTGCGGAGCTGTCGGGTGAGGAGGAGAGCCCGGCACTGCGATCCCGGTGGGTCGCGTCCAAGTGGGTGCAGGCGTTCGAGCGCGGCGCCTGTGACGCGGTGGCCTTTGCGGCGGGGGTCGTGGATGACTGGGGTCTCGACCTCGCGCCCACCGAATTCCTGGACGACTTCAGCCGATGGTCCGCCGGGCCGTTCGCGGGATCGCGCGAGCTCGTACGCAGCCTGCACGGGACCATCCGGATGGGCTGCGTGAGCAACACGAACCCAGTGCACTGGCAGCGGCACCTGGACCACTGGGGCATCGTCCAGCACTTCGACTGGACCTTCACTTCGCACGAGCTGGGGCTGGTGAAGCCCGATCCGGCAGTGTTCCACCACGTGATCCGGACCATCGGCACGCCTCCCGACCGGCTGCTCTTCTTGGACGACTCGGACGAGCACGTCCGAGCAGCGAGAGACTCGGGCATTCGCGCGCAGCGGACCCGGGGCCTGCGCGAGGTGCAGGACGCACTGCGGTCGCTCCTCCCCGCGGACTCGGCCGCCGGCCGAGCACTCCGTTCCGACCCGGCCCCACGGCCGAGCGACTGATCACGGCCCGGTCCTCCAGGACGGTGCCGCTGTAGCACCCACCTCCACGCGCTCCGCCAGCGGTCGGGTGATCAGTCCCCGCGGGTCGACCGCGGCCCCCGAAGTCGGGTGAGCACTGACCTCTTCTGGGTATCGAGGCCCAGTGTCGGTGCGCCCTACTCTCGCGACGTGACGATCGGGGTCGTGTCGAGGGTACGGCCGCCGTGGCCGCGCCGACGCACTGCCGTGCGTGACTCCGGCGTCCGGAGTGCGGGTACCGGGTCGCTGCGAACGGGCGTCGAGCGAGGGCTGGTCACCACGTTGGCGGTCGTCGGACCGCTGCTCGTGCTGCAGTCGCTGCCGGGCTTCGCATCCGAACGACTTCCTGGTTCCTCCCTTCCGATCGTGTCGTTACTCCTCGCGGCGCTGCCGTGTATCGCGGCGCCGATCGCACTTCTCCGCCGCGGGACGCCGGCGCATTCCTGGCTGCGGTTCTCTGCTCTCGGGTATCTCGGCCTCGTCGCGCTCGAGCGATTCGAGATCCGGTCGCCTCTCCCGGATGCCTCGACGCCGTGGCTCCTCGGCTTGTCGTGCATCGTGTTCAGCTGTATCGCGATCGGGGTGCAGCACGCTGGTCGGGCTGTCGCCGGCTGCGCGTTCATCATCGTGGGCGTGCTCACCGCGTATGCCGGGCGGGTGATGACGAGCCACCTCGTGATCGACGTGCTCGGACTCACAGCGGTCGCGATCGGGCTGGTGTTCGGCGTCCGGGCGTTGCGGCAGCGTGCAGATGCGGCGGATGACGCACAGACCGCCGCGAACGAGCGCTTCGACACCGCCCGCCGAGCCGCAGCACTGGAGGAGGAACGCACCCGCACGGATGCGCTCCTCCACGACTCCGTCCTCAACGCGCTACTCGGCGCCGCCTCCGGCCACGAGGACGAACAGCGCATCGCGCTGAGCGCCGAAAGCGCGTTGCGTGTTCTCTCGGCTACCGGCGACGGTCCGGCCGTGCGAGGAGTGCACGAGCGGTTCGAGCACGCGATCGCCGCTGTCGAGCACGAGCTCGCACCGATGCGAGAACTCGTCCAACTCGACCTGACCGCCGCGCACGGTGTCGAGCTGCCGACTCGGGTCGCTGACACACTTGTCGCGGCGATGCTGCAGGCCCTCAGCAACAGCATCAAGCACGCCGGCCCGATGGCCGCTCGAATCGCTCGTGCCGTCCCGACCGGTGACGGCGGAATCCGCCTCACAGTCCGTGACAACGGACAGGGCTTCGACGTGGCCGACATTGCTCCGGAACGCCTCGGAGTGCGCGTCTCGATCATCGACCGAGTGCGACTGGTCGGCGGCTCTGCCGAGATCCGGTCCGCACCGGGAACCGGTACCACTGTCGTACTCGAGTGGACACCGGCATCCGAGAGCCACGTCACCGACCTCCCGGTCGCGGCACACGCATGACGATCATTCCCCGCTGGCTGCTCCGCACCGTGCTCGCGCTCATCGTCGGGGTCGCCATCCTCACCGCCACCGCCGAAGCGGCCCTCGTCTACCACGCGATCGGACCGTTCCTCGCGGCCGTCCTCGGAGCCACCCTCTTCCCAGCCCTGCTGCGCGGTGCGACCTCTGGCACGACGTCAGTTCGGTCCGCGTGGGGCGTCGCACTCACCGGCTGCCTCCTCTGCCTCGTCGCCACCATCGGACTGGACCCAGCCCGCCTCGATTTCGTCTCAATCAGCTGGTACACCTGTGGTGTTCTCGCGGGCGCAGTCATGCTGTGGATGGCCGGCCACCGCGCCCCGCCGCTGGTCGCGGTGCTGTGCCTCCTCCTGCAGGTCACGCTCTGGGCGGGCCCGCTGGGCATGATCCGCCTCGGCCTCGCAGCCGAGACCGCCGTCGTCATCGCCGGCTTGCTGATGCACCGCGCCATGGAACGCGTCACCGCCGCGACACGAGCTGCGATCAGTCAGGAGCGCGAGACCACGATCTGGCAATCGGAGCAGGACGCATTCCGCCTCGAACGACAGCTGCGACTCGACCTCGCCAGTCGCAACACGACGCCGGTGCTGCAGCGGATCATCGACCTCGACGGACGGCTCGACGACGCCACGCGCGCCGAATGCCGCGCACTCGAGCAGACACTCCGCGACGAGATCCGCGGACGACACCTGCTCAACGACAACGTCCGCAACGCGATCCGGGCCCAGCGCGAACGCGGTGCCGTCGTACAGGTCCTCGACGACGGCGGCCTCGACGACCTCGCGCCTGGCGCACTCAACCCACTGCTCGACGAACTCGCCACTCGACTCGCACCGGTCCGGTCGAGCCGAGTCGTGATCCGCACCGGCCGCGCCGACTCATCCGCAGCGATCACGATCGTCGCGACGACACCCGACGAAACCGCCGCGGCACTCGGCCTCGAGGATGACGACGAACGGGTCGACCTCTGGTCCACCATTCCGCGCCCGCAGTCGGTTCCCGTCCTCGCTTGAACGCTCACGCCGGGATACCGCGTTCCGGTGACCAGCGCGCTCATGCCTCGTCGGGCTCCGACGCGGATCGACCCACGCAGGATCTCGCGACGCTCGGGCCGACGCTGCCAGAATCCGATCGTCGCGAGCAACTGCACCGCTGAATGCGACCCACGCACGCGGAGCGTCACGAACCCGTGTCAGAAGCGGCGTCAGCGGATCGTGCGGCATCAGATTCGCGGAGGATGAGGGATTCGAACCCGAATCAAGTGATCTCAGTCGGTCGCACGGGATCGCTGCAGACGGCTTCGACCAGGACTTTTGACCCCGTCCTCAATCACAGCCGTGTCCTAGAATTGCAGGAGACCCCACCGTTTGTGAGGTTTTTGTGGGGGCTGCCGCTCGTCTGCAGTTCGCCCAGCCAATCCTGCGGGAAATCACTACGACAGAACCCTCGTCCGCCGAGATCGCCTTTGACGAGACGGGGTGATTCGCTGGTGGCGAGCTTCCGTGTCCCACACGAAGAAGACAGGAGAGTCCGCGGCGCTCCGGAACCATCCCATGCCGAACTGCAGCAGCGCAGCCGCGGGTCGACTGACGAGGAGGCTCAGCAGGAGCGTCTCCTGCGCATCTGGGCCGTGAACGTCACCCAGGACACCCGCAGCCCGTCCGGGTGCGGCAGCGCCCCGTCGAATCGAACCTCCGCCATGGCCGCATGGCTAGCGCGTCGGACTCTCGAGGTCCTGGAGCATGGATGGGAGGAGCGCGGCGAGCGTTCGCTCCTGGTAGACCGAGCGCGCGCCAGCGCGTGATCGGTCGAGGCCGAGCTCGACAGATCGATCATCGAACTCGAGCACGACGCCGACGCCATGGACCTCGGGCACCTCGCCGACGAAGTCCCCGCGCAAATCACTGATCCGCAGCCGGCGGACGTTACGCCGGCTGTATGTCTCCGGCGCGATCTTGATCGAGGTGCCGTTTCCGTCCGTCCGACGCTTGCTTCGATCTCGATTATCCGAGCCGGCGTGAGCGCCCAAACATGAGCCCTCGAGCTGTAGTCGTCGTTGACGATCTCGCTCTCGATGTATTCGGTGGCCTTCCCGCCGAGCACAATCAGCGCATCGCTCACGGCGGCCGCCCAGTCCCGACGGAACTGCACGTTGCTGAACAGCTGCTCGTCCCACAGGAGATTCGACGCCTGGAGCGCGAACTGGACGTGCCGGTAGGGCGTGGGTTCTGGAGTGCTCACAGGGTCATCGTGGAGGTGTCCACTGACACGCCTTCAATGCGACCGCGAACTCGGACTGACGCCGGACGGCGCTTCCTAGCTGAAGGCGCCGATGAAGCCGATCAGCGCGCCGAGACCAACACAGGTCCACCCGGCGAGGACTAGCCAGTAGCGAAGTGGGCTGCGCAACCATTCCCGTTCGCCTCGCTGCGCCGCGTTCTCGGCCGCAGTGAAGTCGCGGGGCTTGTCGCCCTTCTCGGCGCGCGCCACGTATGCCTCAAGGCCCGACCAGTGCGTCCGCGCCTCGACGTAGATCTGCACACCCGCGCCGGCGAAAAGGAAACCAGAGGCCACCTGCACGGCGCTCATCGCGCCATCCACTGATCCATGAGCGCAAAACTAGGGCGGCGCTGCTCTCCGCTGCAGTCCACGTTTGGGTGCCGTTGAAGGGCTGGGCGCTAGCCGCGTCCAACCGAGATCCGCCTTCTTCGCGCCAGCCATGCTGCTAGCTCGCCGAGGCGTCGAAGGAGTTGGCCCGCACTCGACAACTCGCCTACTCGGCGTACGTCTCCCAATCCGGCCCGAGCAGTGTTTCTAGCGATCCACCCACTCGCCCGTCCAGGCGAATGAGAACACGTACTACCCACTTGCCGTCGTGACACTGAATGTCGTCGACGATAGCCGCCGACGCATCCTCGGAGATAAAATCTCGTACCATGTGCGCTAGCCAGTCGGGCAAATAGCCGAAAGGCGTGCCATCGTCGGTGGTGACAAGCGTCGCGGCGCTGGAGTAGGTGTTGCCGATCTCGTGGGCGAGTCGCACGCGGACGCCAATCTTCAGCGCTCCGAGTATTACTTCCAACTGATCGTCGCCTAACGGGCCGAAGGTGCCGCCCTGATGAGCCACGGGCTTGGCAGCTAGGTATTTGATTCCCGTCACTGCAGATACGCAGTACCAAGCTCCGTCGATCCGTTCCGGCACCGGCGACACCTTGACCGTGTCCGCGGCACTATCGCCCGCGGAACGGACGATCTGCTCCCAGGGAGTCGCCCCTTCAGCGAGGCCGAGGCGCAGTAAATACTCAGGGTAATCACTTCTATCCTCGTCCATCGCCCGTTGCGCAAACAAGGGAAATAGCTCAGTCGATCGGTACAAACGCTTGAAGTCGGGGAAGCCGAGCAGCCCACGGAAGTTTTGGATCTCCCGCGCGCGGCGCAAGTACCGGAAGGAGTAGCCGTCCACTTCTTGGCGCAAAAGACCGATCGGCAACGTGGCGCGCGTCACGGGATGCTGCCAACTGACGACAAGGTCCACCGCTCGCTCACGACTCAAGGGACGCTCCACAGATCCCAGCTCATGACGAGGGACGACGACGCTCACGCTGGATCCTCCCCACGTTGGCGTTGACGACAGCCGCTGCGAACCTACGTGCATCCTCCGACATCGAGGGCAATCTGTCGAACACATCCTGCACTCGAGCGGGCGTCAGCTGGTCGACCCTATCCAGCCAGTGATCCCGATCGCTCGCAGCAATCCGGTCCAGTGCCCACATCGCCGCCTCGACCAGCGTCGGAGACTGTCGCCCAGTCGGCACAGACAGACAGGACGCCGTCCCTCTCATGACAAACTGCTTAACACCGCCTTCTCTCGCCATGACCTTTCTTCGGAACTTGTTCGTTAGCTGAAATCCGAGAGAGCTCTCTTGGTCGAAGGCCGGCGCCAGCCGCGCCTGTTCGGGCCCAACGACAGAATAGAGAACGCCCCAGTTCTCTTCGTGACGGTCGCGGTTGGCGATGATCGCATCGAGTAGTAGATATCCTGCGAAAACAGACCATGCTGGCATTCCCGTGGTTAGATCGAAGCCAGGAGGTGAGCCAACATCACGCAAACTTCTTCTGATGTTTCGAAGGGTGTATCCGCGAGTGGCACGCTTGTGTCTTGAGCGCCTCGAAGAGGCCACCCGATATTCGATGTTCGCGTCGGCGTTCATCCACACTCGCCCAGAGGCGAAAGATCGATCGACATCGCGCACCTGTCGCGATATGCACCCCTCCACATCAGCTCGCCGCGCCAGTTGAACCTCAGCAACAGGGACTTCAGCAATCTCGGCGATGGCAGCAGCAGCTCGCTCCGCCCAGTCGCCACCCTGCCGGGTCTCGTTGTCATGAATCTTGACCGGCTTGAAAATCCATTCACCCCTCGGACCGAGCAGTCCCCCAGGTTCTTTGAACCATGAGTTGTTCCCCTGGCCCCTAGTCTCCGGCCGAACGAATCGCCACTCGGTGATGTCGATCTGCTGGAACGACTCGGCCATACCGCAACCGTAGTCACGCGGCCTCTTCCCACTGAGATCGGGAGAGGGGTGAGGGGCACGAGCCCGAGCCGTACGCGCCCAACCTCTGCGCCTCGGGCATCCGAGCTGGGTCTGGATGGCCCGTCAGCTAGACGATTGGGGTCTAGGCGCGGACGACACGAGCTTCAAGTGGCCCTCGGCGACTGGACGGTCGACACCAGCGTCTGGCCACACGGGCTCGCATCGCTTGTCGAAACAGTGACCGCACTCGGCATGCAGTCCGGCAAACCCCTCGGGCGTCTTGCCCTGTCCTGGCCTGCCACCTCCGCTGCGCCGCTTCCGGATCACCCTCACTCAGCAGAAAAGCGTTGCTGACTGAGGGTAGTTCGGAAGGACAGGTGACAGGACAGGTGACGCGAGACGCGGAGAGCACAGAGACGAGGGGAGCAGAACAGATCTGGGTCGGTTGTGTTGCAGTGACACATGAACTGACGGGTGCTGGCGATTTCGGCGTGATGGTGGTGCTGTCGGTGGTCGGTGTTCTCGTTCGACGATGAGAGCGGGATCCATTTCGACGTGGCGTGACAGTATCCATGGGAAGCATCGAGCCGTACGAGACCGCGTCCGGCCGGCGGTATCGAGTGCGGTACCGAGATCCGGCGCACCAGTCTCGGGAGATGGCAGGGTTCCGCAGGAAGGTCGACGCCGAGGAGTACCTCGCCGGTGTGACCGTCTCGTCCGCTCGCGGCGAGTACATCGACCCTCGCGCGGCGCGGGTGACTGTCGAGGAGCTCGGGGCCGAGTGGCTCGCCAACCGTACGCACCTCAAGGCTTCGTCGTGGAAGTCACTCGAGGTCGCGTGGCGGGTGCACGTCCTGCCTACCTGGGGTGACCGGGCCATCCGTGATATCCGCCAATCGGAGGTGCAGGCACGGGTTCGACGCCTCGCTCCCGCAGGTCAGGAATCGCGAGCAGCCACGAAGGTGAAGCGCGCACATGGCGTGCTCGCCGGCATCCTCGACAGCGCAGTCCGCGACCGGCGTATCTCCAGCAATCCGGCTCGTGGGGTGCTTGGCAGTCAGCGCCGGCGCGAACGTGAAGGGGGTCCAACGGATGCTCGGACACGCCTCCGCCGCCATGACGCTCGACACCTATGCCGACCTCTTCGACGACGATCTGGACGCCGTGTCAGACCGACTGGACGAGGTCAGAACCCTCTGCGTCAACCAGAGCCCCCACAGAAGTGTGGGGTTTTTGTGGGGCTGGAGAAGAACAAGGGCCGTCCATTCGCGTCGTTACGCGGATCGAGACCCTTGGGGTGGCGGAGGATGGGGGATTCGAACCCCCGAGGCTGTTACACCAACACGCTTTCCAAGCGTGCGCCATAGGCCACTAGGCGAATCCTCCTGGTCGCGGCGAACCGCGGGGCCGCAGAGGATCCTACCGGCCCCGGCGACCCCGCATGCGGTCCGGTACGATCGACGTCGGCTCCCCGCGTGGCGCCATCCAGGCCAACTCCCCCAGGGCGGAAACGCAGCAAGGGCAACCGGGCTCTGGCGGGTGCGCGGGGGGTCCTTCTTCTCCGCCCTTGCTCTGGGGGCTGGGCGCCCTGGACGTACGCGGCTACCGTGCAGCACATGTCGACTGCCACCGCGGAGCGGACCCTGCACCCGCTGCGGCATCTCGCCTGGCGCACCACCGCAGCCGGCAACACCGCGATCGTCGTGCCAGGGGCGACCGTCGCGGTCGTCATCGCCGCCCAGAACGGTCGCCCGCTCACCGCCGGCGTCGTCGCCGTCTTCGCGGTGCTCGTCGCCGTGTTCGCCTTCGTACCGGCGCTGCGGATCAGGATCCGGCTCGACGAGGACGGCATCACGACGCGTTGGACTCGAGGCGTCGGGGCTTCGCGTCTCGCCCGCGGCGACGTCCACCGCGGCGTGATCCGCACGATCTACAACAGGGACGGGGTCAACACCAGTCGGCACCTCTTCCTGCTCGACTCGGACGACAACACCGTGCACCGGATGAACGACCGCTGGTGGTCGCCCGAGCAGCTGCTCACCGTCGCGCACCACTTCGGGATCCCCTTGGAGACCCAGCAGCTGCCCGTGCACCTCAGCGAGGCGCGCCGCACCGCCCACCACCAGCTCTGGTGGCACGAGCGGCATCCTCTCCTCGCCACGAGCGCTTTCGTGATCACCGGGTTCGCGGTCTGCGCCGCGTTCGCACGGCTCGCGACCGACGCCCTCTGACCCTCGGTCCGCCTGGTGCGGTGATATCCGACTGATGCGGGTGCGATCGCAGCCGCATCAGTCCGAAATCGCCGCAGCAGATCAGCGGTCGGAGAGGCCCCAGGCCTGGCCGTAGCCGCCTTCGGCGGTCGGCTTCGCCATCAGCTCGAGGAACGGCACGGCATCGAACGCCTCCGGGCCGAGCACTCCGGTGCCGGTCCAGCTTCCGAGCGCGAGCATCTCGAGTGCGATCACAGGGCCCAGCGCCGTCTGCCACACCACGCACTGGCTCTCGAAGTCGCGCATCGTGACCGCGTTGTCGGACACGTGGTACAGGTACACGGCCTTCGGGGCGCCGTCCTTGCCGGTGCCGGTCACATAGGTGCCGGCGCAGGTCTTGCCCTCCATCCGCGGCCCGAGGGACGCGGGGTCCGGCAGCGCGGCCGCGACGACGTCCCGCGGCGCGACCTCCACCGGTCCGGCGGCGCTCCGGACCCGGATCGGCGTCGTGGAGGCGAGGCCCAGGTCGCTGATCGTCTGCAGCACGCCGATGAACTCGGCTCCGAGGCCGTACTTGAAGGTGACGCGCTTCGCATCGAGCCAGCGGGGCATCAGCAGCACCTCCTCGTGCTCGACGTTCACGCACTCGACCGCGCCGATGCCCTCCGGGAACTCGAAGACCTCCGGCTCGCTGAACGGCGCCGTCGTCGTCCAGCCGGTGTCGCGCTCCCAGATCACGGGCGGGTTCAGACACTCCTCGAGCGTCGTCCAGATGCTGAAGGAGGGGGCGAAGATCTCGGCGCCGGCGTCGTCGCGCACCACGAGGTTCGCGCCGTCCCGGACGCCGAGCTCGTCGATGGTGTCGAACAGGTGATCCGCGGCGTAGCGGGCGAACACGTCGCTCAGACCGGGCTCCACGCCCAT
The DNA here is from genome assembly GCF_964244015.1 of uncultured Amnibacterium sp. Lineage (NCBI taxonomy): Bacteria > Bacillati > Actinomycetota > Actinomycetes > Micrococcales > Microbacteriaceae > Amnibacterium > uncultured Amnibacterium sp. The sequence continues at coordinate 10,229 of NZ_CAXTHO010000082.1, forward strand.
CCCGACGAGCGCCAGGCGTCCCTGCGCCTCCCAGTCCCCCGCCTGCGCGAACTGGTCGTCGCCGAGCTTCACCCCGGTGACCGTGTACGGGTCGGTGGGGTGGGGCTCCGACAGCGTCATCGCCATGTCGAGGTAGTCCGCGCCGGCGGCGAGGGCGCCCGCGAACACGGCCGGGACGAACTTCGGCTCGACGGCGTTCATCACGTGCGTGATGCGGTTCGCCCTGGCGACCGCCGCGACCGCGTCAGGGTCCGACGCGTCGATCCTGCCGGTGCCGAACCGCTTCGCGACGTCGGCGCCGTGCTTCTGGGCGATCCACGCGACGGTCCGCTCCGCGCGGGACACGTCGTAGTCGGTGACGACGACCGCTTCGTAGAACGAACGGGTGGCCGCGATCTTGGCGATCGCGTCGCCGACACCCCCGGCACCGACGATGAGGATCCGCATGCGCCGAACGGTACCGGTTCCGGATACCCGGGGATCTGCGAGCGCAGATCCCCGGATCTGTGCAGCTCCGCCTAGGCTCCGGCGGTCGACGATCCCGAGCTCAGGTCGTAGACCGTCACGCCGCCGACCGTCGACGAGGTGAAGTTCGCCTCGACCCAAGCGGTGATCGTGGAGGAGATGCTCGAGCCGCCGTTCGACCGGCCGATCCCGCTGCCGCCGATGAAGTAATGGATCTTCCCCTCCGCCACGTACTGCTCGAACTGGGCGAGGGTCGGCGACGGGTCGCTGCCATTGAAGCCACCGATCGGCATCACCGACTCGCCCGAGGCGAGCTGATACGACGCCGCGTTCTGGGAGCCGACGGCAGCGGCGGACCAGGTGTAGCTGGAGGCGTTCGACTGCAGCGCCTGCACGAGTGCGGCGGACACGTTCACGTCACCGCCGAGGAGGCCGCCGCCTCCGGCACGA
>NZ_CAXTHO010000082.1:11243-13757 GCF_964244015.1 uncultured Amnibacterium sp.
GCGGCCGGCGGCTGCCCGCCCTGACCCTGCAGCTGACCCTGGCCGCCGCCGAACGCCGGGCGCGTCCCGCCGAAGCCGCCGCGTCCACCGCCGAAGCCCGCGGATGCGACCGCGGGACCCGCGGTCGGCAGGGAGCCGGTGTGCGCGGTGAGGGTCGTGTTCACGCTCCAGGCCAAGGGTGCGGTGAGCGCGGCGATGAGCGCCGCAGCGGCGCCGATCGGCGCGAGCAGCCGCGCATACGGGCTGAGCAGCAGCGCCACGGCACCGAGCACGCCGGCGGTCACCACGACCACCCGGAGCCACGGCAGGAAGTCGGCCGCCTGGGACATCAGGACGACGGACCACCAGGTGGTGCCGAGCACGACGACCGCGGCGACGATGCGCGCCCAGACCGCTCCGCGCCGCTCCCAGAGGAGCCACGCACCGACACCCACCAGACCACCGATCGCCGGCGCGAGCGCCACCGAATAGTACGGGTGGATGATCCCGGCGCCGAAGCTGAACGCGACCGCGGTGACGATCAGGGTGCCGCCGAGCAGCAGCACGACCGCGCGGGCGCCGTCGATGCGGGGCCGGCGCCGGAGCACGACCAGCCCGACCACGAGGAGCGCGAGCGCGGCCGGCAGCAGCCACGCGACCTGCGTCCCGAACTCGCTCGAGAACAGGCGACCGATGCCGGTCTCGCCCCACATGCTGCCGCCCGTGGTGGTGCCGCCTCCGCCGGTCACCGAGCCGGTCTCGTCCCCGGTGAGGCGGCCGAGGCCGTTGTAGCCGAAGGTCAGCTCGAGGAAGCTGTTGCTCTGCGAGCCGCCGATGAACGGCCGCATGCTCGCCGGCACGAGCGTGACGAGGGCGACCCACCAGCCCGCCGAGACGATCAGCGTGCCGAGCGCGCCGAACAGGTGCAGGAACCGGACGCCGATCGTCCGCGGGGAGGCGTAGAGGTAGACGCCGACGAGCACCGGCAGGATCAGGAACGCCTGCAGCTGCTTCGTGAGGAACGCGAATCCGACCGCGGCACCCGCCCAGAGCACCCAGCGGACCCGGCCGTCCTCGATGCCGCGCATCGTCAGGGAGGTCGCGAGGGTGACGAGCAGCACGAGCAGCGCGTCCGGGTTGTTGAACCGGAACATCATCGTCGCGACGGGGGTCAGCGCCGTCGCCGCGCCGGCGATCAGCCCGGCCTGCGGCGAGAAGTGCCGCCGCACGAGCGCGGAGACGAGGGCGACCGTGATCACGCCCATGATCGCCTCCGGCAGCAGGATGCTGAACGAGGAGAGCCCGAAGATCCGCACGGACAGCGCCATCACCCACAGCGATGCGGGCGGCTTGTCGACGGTGATCGAGTTCCCGGCGTCGGAGGAGCCGTAGAGGAACGCCTCCCAGTTCGAGGCCCCGGCCTGCACGGCGGCGGAGTAGAACGCGTTCGACCAGCCGTTCAGGGTCAGGTTCCACAGGTAGAGCAGCGCGGTGAGCGCGAGCAGGCCGAGGAACGCGGGCCGCTCCCAGGCGGCGTCCGTCGCCCGGCCGCGCCACAGCGCGACGGGGATCGTCCGTCTGCGCGTGCCGGAACCGCTGCGGGCGGAACCGGCTGCGGTCCGCGGGGTACTGGTGGTCGAGGTCACTTGACGATCTCCATGGGGGTCTCGGTCCGGGTGGAAGGGGTTCGCCGCTCGGCGGAGTCGGGGGCGGAGCGGTGCGAGCGGAACACCCAGCCGCGCAGCAGGACGAAGCGCAGGACGGTCGCGACGAGGTTCGCCGCGGTGAGCACGAGGATCTCGGCGAGCGGCGACGCCTGCGGCTCGGCGGCGTGCAGGGTCAGCAGGGAGCCGGAGGTGATGCCCCAGGCGATGCCGAACACCACGAGCCCCTGCAGCTGGTGCCGGACGACGCCGAGGCGGCCGGTGACCCCGAAGGTGAAAGCGCGGTTCGCCCAGGTGTTGCCGACCGCGGTGAGCAGGAGGGAGAGGAAGTTCGCCGCCTGCCCACCGAACAGCGGTCGGAGGATCAGGTACAGCAGGGCGAACGCGATGGTCGACGCGCCGCCGACCGCGGCGAAGCGGATCACCTGGCTGCGGAAGCTCGGGCGAACCGCGGGAGCGAGCGGGCGACGCCCCAGCTCCTCCGCGATCGCCTCCACCGGGATGCGGTGCCGGGACAGGTCGGCGAAGAGCCGGACGATGCCGCGCAGGTCGTCCTTCGCGGTCTGCGCGATGTCGACGCGGCTGTCGGGATCGTCCTGCCAGTCGACCGGCACCTCGTGGATGCGCAGGCCCGACCGCTCGGCGAGCACGAGCAGCTCGGTGTCGAAGAACCACGTGTCGTCGCGGACGAGCGGCAGGAGGCGGTCGGCCGCCTGCTTCGTGATCGCCTTGAAGCCGCACTGGGCGTCGGTGAACGACGCGGACAGCACCGCGCGCACGAGGCCGTTGTACGAGCGGGAGATGAACTCCCTCCCCGTACCGCGGATCACGCGGCTGCCGCGGCTGAGCCGGGTGCCGATCGCGACGTCGG
>NZ_CAXTHO010000083.1:0-13391 GCF_964244015.1 uncultured Amnibacterium sp.
GCGGAGCGGATCGACGTCAGCGGCTGCGTGGTCACGGCGGGCCTCGTGAACGCGCACCACCACCTCCTCCAGTCCGCGTTCCGCACGCTGCCGGGCAGCCGCGGCGTGCCGATGTCCACCTGGCTCGGCGTCATGAGCGCGGCATATACCCGGATCGGCATCGATCCGGAGCTCGCTGCCGCGGCGGCCGCGGTCGGCGTCGCCGAGGCGCTGCTGGACGGTGTCACGACCATCGCGGACCACCACCTCACCTGGCCGGCGGGCGTCGACGATGTCGGGGTCGCCGCTGCGACGGCCTCCGCCGCGGCCGCGCTCGGTGCCCGTCTCGTGTTCGTCCGCGGGTCCGCCCGCGACGATCCGGAGGAGGCCGCGGCATCGGCCGACCGCGTCGCGGAAGCGCTCGTCGGCACCGCACCCGGCGGGATCGCGCCGGGCGGCATGCTGCAGGTCGCCGTCGGTCCCGCCGGCGTGCACAGCGACGGTGAGGCGACGTTCCGGGCCCTCGGCGAGGTCGCCGCCCGCCGCGGCCTGCGGCGGCGGACGCAGGCGAACGAGCAGGTCGACGTGGCCGTCGCGGCCGAGCGCTACGGTCGCCGCCCGCTCGATCTGCTCGACGAGTGGGGCTGGCTCGGCCCGGACGTGACGGTGGCGCACTGCTGCGCGATCACCGACGTGGAGGTGGCCCTGCTCGCGGACCGTGGCGTGTCGGTGACCCACGCGCCGGGCTGCGACGTGCCGATGGGGTGGGGCGTCGCTCCGGTCGGGGCGCTGCTCGATGCCGGTGTCGCGGTCGGTCTCGGCACCAGCGGAGGCGGCAGCAACGACGCGGGCCACCTGCTCGCGGACGCGCGGCTCGCGATGCAGGTCTCGGGGCTGACCGGCCGGCCCCTGACGGCGCGCGACGCGCTCACGGCCGCGACGGCAGGATCCGCCATCGGCCTGGGGCGGCCGGAACTCGGCCGCATCGCGATCGGTGCAGCGGCCGACCTGGCGATCTGGGACGTGTCGGGAGTCGCCGACGCCGGCGTCGCGGACCCGATCGCGGGCCTGCTCTGGGCCTCCCCCGGTCGCCGCCCCCGCGACGTGCTGGTCGCCGGGCGGCACGTCGTCCGCGACGGCGCACTGGTCCACGCCGACGAGCGCGACGTGGCGGACTCCCTCACCCGCCTCCTGGTCACTCGCGCGTAGGTCGCACTCTCCGTTTCGTAGGCAGACTCCGCCTACAAAACGGAGAGTGCGGGACCCGTCGATCGCGGGCTGGTGGCGGACGTCAGAGCTCGATGGTGATGCGGGGGCAGGCGGCGCGGCTCACGCAGATCATCATCGAGACGCCGTCGTCCTGCTCCTCCGGCGACAGCACGGAGTCGCGGTGGTCCACCTCCCCGTCGACGATCGGCACCTCGCAGGTGCCGCAGGTGCCGACGCGGCAGGAGGAGAGCGCGAGCACGCCCGCCTCCTCGACGACCTCCAGGATCGAGCGCTCCTGCGGCACCGTGACGGTGATGCCGGACAGCAGCAGCTCGACCTCGAAGCTCTCGTCGTACACCGGGGCCCCCAGCGCCCTCGCCTCGAACCGCTCGAGGTGCAGGTGCCCGCGCGGCCGGTCGCCGCTCGCCGCCTCGACGGCCTCGATCAGGCGCGCCGGGCCGCAGCAGTAGACGACGGCGTCCGGCGCCTCGCCGAGCAGGGCGACGACGTCCGCTCGAGCACCCTCGTCGCCCGCGAAGACGTCGACCCGATCGCCGAAGTCGCCGAGCAGCTCGTCGAGGAACGCCATCGTGCCGCGGGACCGGCCGGCGTAGACGAGCCGCCAGTGCGCACCCGCCTCCTCCGCTGCCCGGACCATCGCCCGGATCGGGGTGATGCCGATGCCACCGGCGACGAACAGGTACTCGCGGCCGGGCAACGGCTGGAACGCGAAGTGGTTCGCCGGTCCGCGCACGACGACCGGGTCGCCCTCGTAGAGCGAGTGGAGGTGGACGGAGCCGCCCCGCCCGCCGTCCTCGCGGAGCACGCCGATACGCCAGACGTCCTGCTGGGCGGGGTCGCCGCACAGCGAGTACTGCCGCTCGCCCAGCCCGCCGGGCAGTACGACGTCGATGTGCGCGCCGGGTGCCCACGGCCGCAGCAGCCCGCCCTCCTGCCGCACGAGGTCGAGCAGCACAACGCCCTCCGCCGCATCGGTCCGCGTCCGGACGACGAGGGTGATCTCGCCGGTCACGACCAGTCCTCCGGCACCTCGGTCGTATCGCGCAGGGCGTCGTGCATCCTCGCGACGCCCTGCGCCTCCTTCACGACGAGCAGCCGGTACGGTTCGCCGTCCGGTGACCACCACCGATGGGGGCTGCGCGCGGCGATCGTCGCCGAGTCGCCCGGTCGGAGCGGATGCGTCGTGTCGTCGAGCTCGATGAGCGGCGTCCCCTCCAGCACGGTCAGGAACTCGTCCTCCGAGTGCCGATGCACCGTGCCCGGCTCGGTGTTCGCGCCGCGCACGTCCATCGGCACGAACGAGAGCAGCTCCGGACCGAGAAGTCGCGCGGTGCCGAGCCCGTAGGGGCCGACGACGCCCTCGTGAGCGGCCAGTACGTGGGAGACGACCTGCTCACGTCGGTCCGATTCGCCGGCGAGCAGCTCCACCGCGCTCGTGCCGAGTGCTGCGGCGATGCGATCGAGGCTCGCCATCGACGGCCGCGCGAGCCCGCGCTCGAGCTGGCTCAAGAAGGGGTGCGACAGTCCGGCCAGGTCGGCGAGGCGTACGAGGGTCAATCCGCGGACGCGCCGCATCTTCCGGAGCGTCGAACCGAGGGCGGTCGCGGTCTCGGCCGTCGTGGGCTCCACCGACGCCTCCGTCCACTGCTCGCCGGGCACGGTCGCGCCCGGATGACCATCTCAGCATGCTGCATGCCGCACACGATTCGCGTCCCCGGCATCGTGCCCGAGGACGGATTCCAACTGGAACGCGATCGTCACACCGCGGAAACCTGCGGCTCCTAGCGTCGATGTTCAGCGGATCAACATCCGCACCCCACGAGGCGAGGAGGATCGGGATGCCCACCGAACCGCTCTCCGTCGGCCTCCTCCAGGGCGGTTCGCTGCCCGACGGCGCGGTCGTCGACGTCCGGATCGAGGACGGCGTCGTGGCCGCCGTCGGGGCCCGCGGCACGGTCGAGGCGGGTCCGGGCGACACGCTCGACGTCACCGGCTCCGTGCTGCTGCCCGCCCCTGCGGAGCCGCATGCGCACCTCGACAAGGCGCTGACGTGGGACGCCATCGAGCCGCCGGCGGGCGACCTGCGCCGGGCGATCGAGTCGTTCCACGACTTCGCGCAGGACGAGCCCCAGTCGGGCATCGAGGACCGAGCGTCTCGGGCGCTCGAGCGGATGCTCGCCGCCGGCACGACCGCGGTCCGCACTCATGTGAACTTCTTCGGCGGCCCCGACCCGCTGCGCGGTCTCCGCGCGCTCGGGGCCGTCCGCAGCCGCTTCGCCGGTCTGGTCGACCTGCAGCTCGTGGCACTGCCCGGCTGGGACACGCCCACCGCCCTCGTCGAGCAGGCGATGGCGGAGGGGGCGGATCTCGTCGGCGGCGCCCCGCACCTGTCGCCGGACCCGTTCGCCGACCTGGCGCGGCTGCTCGACCTCGCCGAGCGGCTCGGCGTCGGTGTCGATCTGCACACGGACGAGGGCCTCGACGGCCCGGTGACCTTGCAGGCGTACGCGGAGCGGACCCGCGACTGGCCCGTCGTGCGCAGCGCCGGGCACTGCGTCCGCCTCGGCACGCTGCAGCAGGCCGAGCTCGCGCCGGTCATGGAGGCCGTGCGGGCCGCCGACATCGGGGTGATCGCGCTGCCGATCACGAACCTGTACCTGCAGGGCTGGCAGACCCCGGTGGCGACCCCGCGCGGCATCACCGCGCTGCGGCCGCTGCTCGACGCGGGCGTCCGCGTGGCCGCCGGCGCGGACAACCTGCGGGACCCGTTCAACCCGATGGGCCGCGGTGATGCGCTCGAGACCGCCTCGCTGCTCGTGACCGCCGGCCACCTCTCGATCCAGGAGGCGGTGCACGCGGTCACGAACGGTGCCCGCTCGGTGCTCGGGCTGCCGCCCGCAGGAGCACACGTGGGAGCGGTCGCGGACCTGCTGGTCATCCGCGCGGCCTCCCTCGCCGACGCCGTCGCGTTCGCGCCCGCCGACCGCACGGTGCTGCGCCGCGGCCGGATCGTGGCGACGACGAGCACCGTCACGACCCTCGCCGAAGCGAGACCGGAGGTCCACGCATGACGATCACCGCTCCGAGCGGCACCACCACGGACACGCTGCTCGACTTCTCCGACGTGGCGATGCGCTTCGACAACGGCGTGACGGCGCTGTCCGGCGTCGACCTGCAGGTACGTCCCGGCGAGTTCGTCACCGTCGTCGGCCCCTCCGGCTGCGGCAAGAGCACGCTGCTCCGGATCGCCTCCGGCCTCGAGACCGCGTCCGAGGGCACCGTCTCCGTCGCGACGAAGCGCATCGGCTACGTGTTCCAGGACGCGACGCTGCTGCCCTGGCGCACCGTGCAGAAGAACGTCGAGCTGCTCGCGGAGCTGAACGGGCGGTCCAAGGAGGAGCGCCGCAAGGACGCGGAGGCGGCGATCGAGCTGGTCGGGCTGACCGGGTTCGAGTCGTCCCTGCCGAAGCAGCTGTCCGGCGGCATGCGGATGCGCACGTCCCTCGCCCGCTCGCTCACCCTCGACCCCGAGCTGTTCCTGTTCGACGAACCGTTCGGCGCACTCGACGAGATCAGCCGCGAACGCCTGAACGACGAGCTGCTCAGGATCTTCATCGAGCAGAAGTTCGCCGGCCTGTTCATCACCCACTCCGTGTCGGAGGCGGTCTACCTCTCGACGCGGGTGGTCGTGATGTCGGGCCGGCCGGGCCGGATCGTCCGCACGTTCGACGTGCCGTTCCCGATGCCGCGGGATCCGGAGATCCGGTACTCCTCCGAGTTCGCCGAGCTCGTCGGCGAGGTCTCCCACGCGCTCCGGGAAGGGCACCGCTGATGGCGATCGACAACCAGACGTTCACCGCGGGCGCAACCGCGTCGAGCGGTGTCGTCTCCGGCCCGGTCGTCGTGCGGCGACGCCCGGGGCGGAGCACCTGGCTGCCGCCCCTGCTCGCCTTCGTCGCGATCGTCGGGGTCTGGTACGCCATCGCTGCGGGGTTCGACGCGCAGAAGCGCGGCTTCCTCTGGCCGTACCCCCACGCCGTGCTGTACGCCGCGTTCGCCGAACCGACTGCGGTGTCGCAGATCTACCCCGCTCTGATGAACACGGTGCTGGTGGCGCTGACCGGCCTCGTCATCGCGGTCGTCCTCGGCGTCGCCATCGCGGTCCTCATGGCGCAGGCGCGCTGGATGGAACGGTCGTTCTTCCCGTACGCCGTCATCCTGCAGTGCGTCCCGATCCTCGCCATCACACCGCTGATCGGGTCGATCGTCGGCTACAACTTCGTCGGCAAGGTCGTGGTGACCGTGATCATCTCCCTCTTCCCGCTGATCGCGAACACGCTCTTCGGGCTGCAGGCCACGGACAAGGGGCAGCGTGAGCTGTTCCAGCTGCAGAACGCGTCCCGCTGGACGCTGCTCGCGAAGCTGCAGGCGCCGGCGGCGATGCCGTCGTTCGTCGTCGGCCTCCGGAACGCCGCCGGCCTCTCGGTCATCGGCGCGGTCATCGGCGATCAGCTGATGGGTCAGGGCAGTCCCGGCCTCGGCACGGCGATCGCGGTGTTCAGCTCCCGCATCCAGGCGCCCGAGACCTGGGCCGCGCTGCTCATCGCGTCGCTGTTCGGCGTCGCGGTGTTCCTGATCTTCGGACTGCTGGGCCGGCTCGCCGTCGGCAAGTGGTTCGACCTCGGCTAGCCGGTCCGCACACAGCACCCCGCGGGCCGTCCGGCCATCCACCGCACCGATCCCAGAAGGAGTCCCCCCTTGCACCGCTCCCATTCGTACGCCCTCGCGGCCGGCACCGCGGTCAGCGCGATGCTGCTGCTCGCCGCCTGCTCCGGCGGCTCGGCATCCCCCTCCGCCTCGACCGCCGCCCCCGCGACGGCCTCCGTCGACCTGTCCGACGTCTGCCCCGCCACCGTGGTCGTGCAGACGGACTGGAACCCGGAGTCCGACCACGGCGCGCTCTACCAGCTGCTCGGGTCCGGCTACACGGCCGACATCGCGAAGAAGACGGTCACGGGCGACCTCGTGATCAACGGCGAGTCGACCGGGGTGAAGATCCAGATCCGCTCCGGCGGCCCGGCGATCGGCTACCAGTCGGTCACGCAGCAGATGTACACCGACACCTCGATCACGATGGGCTACGTCTCCACCGACGAGGCGCTGCAGAACTCGGCCAAGCTGCCGACGAAGGCGGTCTTCGCCGAGACGGACAAGTCCCCGCAGATGATCATGTGGGATCCCGCGACGTACCCGGACGTCACCGACATCAAGAGCCTGGGCACCGCGCTCGCGAAGTCGGGCGGCGTGGTCCGGTACTTCAAGGGCGCCGCCTACATGAGCTACCTCCAGGGCGCCGGCTACCTGCCCGCCTCCGTGCTGGACGGCAGCTACGACGGCACGCCGGCGAAGTTCGTCTCGGCAGGGGGCAAGGACGCGCAGCAGGGCTTCGCCAGCGCGGAGCCCTACATCTACGAGAACGAGGTCGGCGCCTGGAAGAAGCCGGTGAAGTTCCAGCTGATCTACGACACCGGCTACCAGTTCTACCCCGAGTCGATGAGCGTCCGGACCGCGGACGAGGAGAAGCTCGCGCCGTGCCTGAAGAAGCTGATCCCCGTCATGCAGCAGGCCGACAAGGACTACTTCGGCGATCCGACCACCGCGAACACGGCGATCCTCGACCTCGTCACGAAGTACAACAACGGCTGGGTGTACGACCAGGCGACGGCCGACTTCGGCGCGAAGCAGTACAAGGACCTGAAGCTCGTCGCGAACGGCCCCTCCGGCTATCTCGGTGAGATGGACTCGTCGCGCGTGCAGAAGGTCATCGACCTCTCCACACCCATCTTCACCAAGGGCGGTACCCCGCCGAAGTCGGGGCTCACCCCCGACGACCTGTTCACGAACGAGTACCTCGACACGACGATCAAGTTCTGAGTCGTGCCGTCACCCACCGCCCCGGTCCTCGCCGCAGGTCGCCTCATCGGCGCCCGCGCGGTCGTGACCGGGGCGGCTCGGGGCATCGGCGCCGCGATCGCGGGCCGCCTCCACGCGGAGGGAGCGGCGATCGCCGTGCCGGACCGGCTGGAGGATCAGGGCCGGGCCTCCGGGGAGGCCCTCGACGGCGTGTTCATCGCGGTCGCCGCATGGACGGCGCGCTCCCCGCTCGGCCGACTCGCCGACCCGCAGGACGTCGCCGGCGTCGCCTGCTTCCTCGCCTCCGCGGACGGCGCCTACCTGACCGGGCAGGCGATCAACGTCACCGGCGGCATGATCACCCACTGACCCCACCGACCACCAACTCCGAGAGGCCCCACGATGTCGACTCCAGTCGCAACCTTCCCCGATCAGGCGATCACCGAGCTCGCGGCGGAGCTGCGCGAGCTGCTCGGGGAGAAGAACGTCAGCACCGAGCAGCGGGTCCGGGAGCGCGCCAGCGTCGACGGGTCGACGATGTCGCCCATCATCGCGGCGCAGCTGCCGCTCGGCCTCGCGGACGTCGTCGCGTTCCCCACCTCGGCCGAGCAGATCGGTCAGGTCGTCGCCGCGGCCGTGCGCCACGGCGTGCCCATCACCCCGCGCGGCAAGGGCACCGGCAACTACGGCCAGGGCATCCCGATGGCGGGCGGCCTGGTGCTCGACCTCACTCGCGCCCGCGCGATCGTGGAGGTCGGCGACGGCTCCATCACCGCGGAGGCGGGCGCGCAGATGGTCGTGCTCGAGCAGGCGGCGTGGAAGGCCGGCCAGGCGCTGTGGATGTACCCCTCCACGGCGCAGTCCTCCATCGGGGGCTTCCTGTCCGGGGGCTCCGGCGGCACCGGCACGATCGAGCACGGCTCGAACGACATGGGCTACGTGCTCGCGCTCGACGTCGTGCATGCCGACGGCTCCCCCGACCTGGTGCACGTGGAGGGAGACGAGGCGCAGCGCTACGTGCACAACTACGGCACGGCCGGGATCATCGCGCGCGCGACCGTCCGGCTCGAACCGCTGCGCGACTGGGTCGGGCTCTATGCGAGCTTCCCGACCCTGCCGGACGCGCTGCCCGTGATCCGCTCGGTCGGGCGCCTGCAGCCCCCGCCCCGCCTCGTCTCCGCCGACAACCCGGCGATCTCGGCGACGCTGCCGCCCGACGACGCGATCCCCGCCGGCCGCGCCAGCCTGCGGGCGATCCTCTCCACCGATCAGGTCGCGGAGGCGACCGCGCTGATCGAAGCGGCCGGCGGCCGGGTGGAAGCCCTCCGGGACGGCCAGCAGACGAGCATGCGGATCAGCATGCTGAGCTACAACCACCCGATCGAGTGGTTCCAGAAGTCGACGCCGATCCCCACCTTCCACGTCGAGGTGTCCGGTGAGGCGCTCATCGACCGGATCGCCGAGGTCGAGGCCGTCTACCCGCGGGGCCTCCTGCACATCGAAGCGGGGCACACCGTGCCGATCGGCATGCTCGCCGGGGAATACATCAGCCCCGAGCAGGTGCTGGAGGGTATCCCCCGGCTGAACGCGCTGGGGGTCGGCGTGCACAACCCCCACCAGTGGAACGTCGACTTCGCGATCGAGCGCACGATCGAGACCGCGCAGCGCACCGACCCGAACCGTCTGCTGAACCCCGGCAAGCTGAACGTCGACTACGCCGGGCCGCGCAAGGGCGCCGTCCGATGAGCCGCCGGTGGGCGGACCAGCCCGCACCGAAGCTCGCCGGCCTCCTCTCCGAGCGCAGCATCCTGGTGCAGCCGATCGGGGCGATCGAGCAGCACGGACCGCACCTGCCCCTGTCGACGGACGTGCTGGTACCGGAGGCGGTCGGCGCGGCCGCGGTCGACCGGGCCGCGGCGGAAGGGCTCGACGTCTGGCTGCTGCCCACTCTCGCGGTCTCGAAGTCGGACGAGCACGCCTGGGCGCCGGGCACGCTCTGGCTGTCCGCGGAGACGCTGCTGGCGGTGCTGCACGATCTCGGACGGTCGATCGCGGCCACCGCGGCGCGCAAGATCATCTTCCTGAACGGTCACGGCGGCAACACGGCGCTGCTGCAGGTCGCGAACCGGGAGCTGCGCCGCGTCCACGACCTGCAGCCGTTCACGATGCCCGCGGGGGTGCAGCGGGCCGGCAGCGGGCGGGACGGCGAACCCGACGAGCTCGGGTTCGGTATCCACGCGGGGTGGTCGGAGACCTCCGTGGTCCTGCACCTCGCCCCGCACCTCGTCGACGCCGCCGCGTTCGCGCGGGCGGTGCCGGAGCGGCTGGCGGACCACCGGCTGCTCGGCTTCAACGGCAGGCCGGTGACCTTCGGGTGGCTGTCCGACGACTTCGACGCCTCCGGCGTGATCGGCGACCCGACCGGATCGAGCGCGGAGGCGGGTGCCCGGCTGTTCGACGAGGGCGTCGACTTCGCGGTCGAGGCGCTCCATGAGATCGACCGGTTCCCGCTCGCGCCCCCGCGCGCATGACGACGATCATCGGCGCACCCCTGGAGCTGCTGCATGACTGGCTGCCGCCGAACACGCAGCAGGAGCGGCCGCAGATCCAGGTGGCGACGGTCGACAGCGATGGCCGGCCCGACATCAGGACCGTGCTGCTGTCGGCGTGGGACGAGGACGGCTTCGCGTTCCACACCGACAGCGCGTCGAGGAAGGTCGCGCAGCTCGAGGGCAACGCGGGGGTGGCACTCGTCGTGCTGTGGCCGGGCTTCAGCCGGCAACTCGTCATCCGAGGCGTCGCGGCGGTGCAGGATCGCCAGGCGCTCGACGCCGCCTACGCGTCCAGATCGCCGTACCTCCGGCAGCTCGCGTGGCAGAACACGACCGAACTCGCCCAGAAGGACGCTGTCGCTCGCGCCTCCGCCTGGCAGCGGTTCAGCGTCGAACACGCACTCGAGGAACTCGCAGCACCCGATACCTGGACCGGGTTCGTCGTGCATCCTGATCGGCTGACGTTCTGGCAGTCGGATCCGGACGGACCGAGCCACCGCGTCGAGTACCGGGCGACCGGGACGGGGTCGTGGACCGAGCACCACCTGGCGGGCTGAACCCGCGCAGGATGGGCACAGTGCTCGGAGCCCGCGACGCGGGCTCCGAGCGTGAGGTCCTACTCCTCGAGCTTGATCGCGACGCCGAGAGCGAAGAACGTCGGTGCCCAGTGCCCGATGAAGATGCCCCAGCGGTCGGACTGCGCCTTGTCGTTCGAATCCCTGGCCTGCGAGAGGCCCCAGGACGCGAAGCTCAGACCGATCGAGATGAATCCGCCCCAGTAGGCGTACTCGCTCTTGAAGCCTGCATCTACCAATGCCTTGATGGGGTTCATCCGCATCCTTTCGACGGGTGCAACCCTCGCATCAGCGGGTCGGCGAAGCCTGGACGTCGGATGCGAGAGCGCCGTCCATCACCGACGCGGCGATGCGCCGGAGCCCGACCTTCTCGTCATCGCGGAGCCGCGAGAAGAAGACCTGCTCGAGCGTCTCGACGTAGCCGCACGAGGCGGTCGCGAACGCGTCGGCACCGGCCGCGGTCAGCACGACCCAGGTGCCGCGGAGATCGGTCGGGCACTCGGCGCGCTCGACGAGCCCGCGCTCGGTCATCCGGCGCACCTGATGCGAGATGCGGCTCTTCTCCCAGCCGAGCGACTCGGCGAGCGCGCCGGCGCGGAGGCGATGGCCCTCGGCGTCGACGAGGCTGTGCAGCACGTCGAAGTCGGCGCCGGAGATGCCGGCGTCGCGCTGCAGCCGCTGCTCGAGCGCACGCTCGATGCCGGACCGCATCGAGCTCACCTCGCGCCACATGGCCCAATCGGCGGGATCGAGTCCAATCGCCTGCGACATGACCCCGAATGTAGCACCTGGTCGTTGACGTGTCACCGTCATGGCAAGCTGGCGGACGCATCAACCGTTCTCATGAAAGGACACCATGGCCGACCTCAAGATCGCCGTCATCCTCGGCAGCACCCGTGAAGGACGCAACGGCGCCGCCGTCGCCGACTGGATCGTCGAGCAGGGCGCACGGCGCAGCACCGCCGAGTACGAGCTCGTCGACCTGCGCGACTACCCGCTCCCCTTCTTCGAGGCAGCCGCCTCGCCGGCCTACGTGCCGCCGACCGACCCGGCCGTGCAGCGGTGGGCCGCGAAGATCGCGGAGTTCGACGGCTACGTCTTCGTCACCCCGGAGTACAACCACAGCTTCTCCGCGGTGCTGAAGAACGCGCTCGACTCGATCTACACCGAGTTCAACAACAAGGCGGCCGCGTTCGCCAGCTACGGCGCCTACCAGGGCGCCCGGGCCGTGGAGCAGCTCCGCGGCGTCGCCTCCGAGCTGCAGCTGGCGCACGTGCGCCAGCAGCTCGGCTTCAACCTGTTCACCGACTTCGAGAACATGCACACGTTCACGCCGGGACCGCAGCACGAGGGCGGCGCCGAGATCCTGTTCACGCAGCTCGAAGCGTGGGCCGGCGCTCTGAAGTCGATCCACGCGAACGAGACCGTGCCTGCGTGATTGCCTGAACCCGTCCACTGGTCGGGGTGGTCTCGAGGCTCGCTTCGCTCGCACCTCGACCAGCGGACAATCCGTTGGTCGAGGAGGGCCGCCAGGCCCGTCTCGAGACCACCCCGCACCTCACAGCACCTCGGCGAAGAAGTCCTTCATCGCGGTCCAGCTGCGGCGGTCGGCGCGCTCGTCGTACTGGGCGCCGTACTCCGGCGTGTTCGCGGTGGGCACCGTGAAGGCGTGCATCGCGCCCGAGTAGGACACGACCTGCCAGTCGACCTCCGGAGCCGTCCGCAGCTCGTCCTCGAACGCGATGACCGACTCGGTCGGCACATGCGGGTCGGCCGCACCGGTGAGCACGAGCACCTTCGCGCGGATGCGCGCAGCCTCCCCCTCCGGCCCGGTCGGCAATGCGCCGTGGAAGCTGACGACCGCACGCAGGTCGGCCCCGTCGCGGGCGAGCTCCAGTGCGGAGGAGCCGCCGAAGCAGTAGCCGATCGCGGCGAGGCGGGACGGATCGGCTGCCGGATCCTCGGCGAGGCGTCCGAGCGCCGCGGACAACCGGCTGCGCCACAGCGCCTGGTCGCCGTAGAACCCGCCGGCGACCTGCGGGGCGGTCTGCCCGTCCGGGCGGACGTCGGCGCCGTAGACGTCCGCCGCGAACGCCGCGTAGCCGAGGCGGGCGAGCATGTCGCAGCGGATGCGGGTCGCGTCCGTCACGCCGAGCCAGTCGTGCACGACGAGCACACCGGGCACGGCGCCCGTCGCGCCGGCGGGCACGGCGAGGTAGCCGCGGCACACGACCCCGTCCGCGTCGTACTCGACATCCGACCCGACGACACCGCCCGGCGGCTCCGGCTCGCGGTCGAGGACGGTCTGGAGTTCGGCTTCGTAGGACATGGCGCCATCCTCCCCGCACCCGGCCGAGGGTGCGATCAGTGCTGCCCGATCAGTGCAGCCCGAGCCGCTCGCCGATGCGGGCGATCGTCTCCGCGTACGCGACGTGACCGGAGGGGCCGGCCCCTCCCGACAGATCGACCCCGTCGACGCCCGCCTCGAGCAGCTGCTCGGCGAGGCGGACGGCGGCGTCCTCCCCCGCCCGGCGCGGATCGGACGACGACAGGATGCCGTCTAGGTATCCCTCCGGCAGCACGAGGGCGGGGAACGCGGCGAGCAGTGCGGCGCTCTCCGCGGTGGAGACGACCGGGACGCAGGCGATGAATCTGGGATCCGCGCCGGCGTCGCGGACCTCGGCGATGAACCGCAGGACGGCGTCGAGCCCGCCGCAGTGGTCGACGAAGCAGACCTCGGCACCCGCGGCCAGCTTCTGCACCAGCCGGGCCGGCCGGCGGTGGATCGGCGGCGCGGCCGGCGACTCCGCGACGGCGACGAGATGGCCCGCAGCCGCGGCGAGCGCCGCGAGCCGGGTGCTGTCGAGGTCGAAGACGGGCTGCGCATCGGGCCGGTGACCCCGGGCGGGCAGGTCGCCGGTGACCGCCAGCACCCCGGCGACGCCGAGGTCGGCGAGCGCGGCCAGCTCCCCCTCCAGCGCGACCCGGTTGCGGTCGCGGCAGTTCAACCCGGACACGACCGGAAGCCCGGCCGCGTGCAGCAGTGCGGCCCGGTGGGCGGGAGGGAACTGCACCCGGTCGTCGGGACCGTCCCCGACGAGGACCGCGTCGACGGCCCCGCGCAGCACGGCGGCGACCGCCG